>DATJLY010000320.1:0-13787 GCA_035509095.1 Allostellaceae bacterium
GCTTCCAGGTCACGTCGGCGACGGAGAGATTGGCCTGCGCGGTCGCGAGATCCGCCTGGGCCTGGCGCAATTGTTCATCCACTTCCGGCGTCTCGATCTCGGCAAGCAGGTCGCCTGCTTTCACATGGGCGCCGATGTCGAAATACCAATGGCGCAGATATCCGCTGGCGCGGGCGTAGATCGGTGTATCCGCATAGGCCTGGACGTTGCCCGGAAGCACGATCTCCTGATCGGGTGGGCTGCCTTCCGGCTTGACGACCGCGACAGTCGGGATTGCGGCCTGATCCGTGACGCGCGTCAATTCGGTTTCGGCCGCCGCGCGATCGCGGACGCCGCGATAAATGCCGATGCCCAGCGCAAGCACCAGGATCGCGATGCCGATCGCCGCCGTCTTGCGAAACGACGGGGACACGCGGCCGGATGCCGCGTCTATCGGTACGGATTCCGTGTGGTCATCGCCCTTGGGGGTCATCGCTTCTGCTCCAGGTGCGCCACCTTAGGCCATTTCCTGCGGCTTTGCCTTGCCGCGATGATGCAGAAGGCTGAACACACACGGCACGAAGACAAGGGTCGCGACCGTGGCGAGGATCAGCCCGCCGATCACGGCACGGCCGAGCGGCGCGTTCTCCTCGCCGCCTTCGCCCAGCCCGAGCGCCATGGGGATCATGCCGATGATCATGGCGAGCGCGGTCATGAGCACCGGTCGCAGCCGGGTATAAGCCGCCTCGATCGCGGCCAGGACGGCATCGCCATGCACCGCAAGCCGCTCGCGCGCGAAGGAGACGACGAGAATGCTGTTCGCCGTGGCGACGCCCATGCACATGATGGCTCCCATCAGGGCCGGCACGCTCAAGGTCGTCTGGGTGAAGAACAGGAAGAGCACGATCCCGGCAAGCGCCGCCGGAAGCGCGGTAATGATGATGAAGGGGTCAAGCCAGGACTGGAAATTCACCACGATCAACAAATAGACCAGGACAATGGAGAAAGCGAGACCTCCCAGCAGATTGACATAGGAGCTCCGCATCGTCTCGATCTGGCCGCGGACCGTGACGAAGCTGCCGCGCGGCAGGAGCGAGCGGTTGGCGTCGACGATGCGGGCGATATCCTGACCGACCGCGCCGAGGTCGCGATCCTGGACCGAGGCGTAAACATCGATGACACGGCGGATATTGTAGTGCGATATGACCTGCATCTCGCTGCCGCGGCCGATCGTCGCCAGATTGCCCAGAATCTGGGAATTCTGTCCGTTCGTGCTGACCGGAATGTTGGCAATGTTCTGCAACGATTCCATGTCGTACTGAGGCGCCTCGGCGGTGAGGTTATAGTTCACGCCGTTCTCCGGGTTAAGGAAGAACATCGGCGAAACTTGGTTGCTGCCGCTAAGGATATTGACGACGCTGTTCGCGACGTCGCGCTCGGTGAGGCCGGTTTCCGCCGCCTTGGTCCGGTCGACCGCGATGTTGAAGTCGGGATAGTCGAACTGCTGCTGAATGCGGGCATCGACAATGCCCGGCACCTGGCGCACTTCGTTCAGCATCTTGTCGGCGACCTTTCGGTTCCCGTCGATATCGGTTCCGTCGATCTGGACGTCGATGGGCGCCGGTATGCCGAAATTCAGGATTTGGCTCACGATGTCCGCGGGCAGGAAATAGAAGGTCGTCCCGGGGAAGGCGCGCGGCAGATCCTTGCGCAGCAGCCGCACATAATCCGCGGTCGGCCGATGATCCGGCCCGAGCGCGATGATGATGTCCGCGTCGCCGGCGCCGATGAGTCCGGAGGTCGAATAGGTGAAGTTGATGATGCTGTAGGGCAGCCCGATATCGTCGAGGATGCTCGTGATCTCGCCTTGCGGCAGCTCGTGCCGAACGAAGCCCTCGACCTCGTCGGTGAGCTTCGCCGTCTCTTCGATGCGGGTCCCGGACTTTGCCCGCAGGTGGAGGATCATCTGGCCGTTGTCGGTGTTCGGAAAGAAGTCTTGGCCCAGCCAGGGCGCGAGCAGAAACGCGGCGAGGCAGGCGATGAAGAAGGTGGGAATGAACACGATCCGGCGCGCGATGAGAACCGTCAGGATCGCGCGATAGCTGGCGCGGAACCGGTTGAAGCCCGACTCGAACGCCCGCTGCGCCTGCACGAGCGGGTTGCGCGACGGCGGCCGGTCATGCGCCTTGGCCCGCAGCAAATACATCGCCAGCGTCGCGACCAGGGTGCGCGACAGGACATAAGACCACAACATGGCGAAGACGACCGCCTCGGCGAGCGGCACGAACAGGTACTTGGCGACGCCGTTCAGGAAGAACATCGGCAGGAACACGATGCAAATGCACAGCGTCGCGACCAGCGATGGAACCGCGATCTGCGCGGCGCCGTCCATGATGGCGGTATTGAGATCGCTCGATTCCTCCTCGATGTGACGCTCGATGTTCTCGATCGTCACCGTCGCGTTGTCGACGAGGATGCCGACCGCGAGCGCCAGCCCGCCCAGCGTCATGATGTTGATCGTCTCGCCGAGGAACCCGAGGACGATCACGGCGCCCAGGATGGAAAGCGGGATGGAAACGGCGATGATGAGCGTGCTGCGCCAGCTGCCAAGGAAGATCAGGATCATCGCGGCGGTGAGCGCGGTCGCGATCACGGCCTCGCGGATGACGCCCGTCACGGCTGCCCGGACGAAAATCGACTGATCGCCCAGCGGCGTGACCTTGAGCGCGGGCGGAAGCGTTTGCAGGATGCGCGGAATGAGCGCCCGGATGCCGTTCACCACGTCGATCGTCGAGGCCGTGCCGGCTTTCATGACGCTGAACATCACGCCGCGCTGGCCGTCCTGGCGCACGATGTTGGTCTGCGGCGGGGCGCCGTCGCTGACCGTGGCGACGTCCCGCAGATAGACCGTGGAGCCGTTGAGGACCTTGATCGGCAGGGCGTTGAGCTCTTCGATCGATCGGGGCGCGCTGTTGAGCCGGACGTCATATTCGAGCGCGCCGATCTTCACGGTCCCTGACGGCAGCACCAGGTTCTGGTTGATCACGGCGTTGAGCACGTCGGACGGCGACAGCCCCTTCGCCAGCAGCATGTCCGGCCGCAGATAGATCATGGCCTGGCGCTGCTTGCCGCCAAACGGGAAAGGGATGACGGCGCCCGGAACCGTCACGAGCTGCGTTCGCAGGAAATTGACGCCGAGATCGAAGAGCTGCTGTTCCGACAGGCCTTTGCCGGAAAGGCCCAATTGGAGAACGGGAACGCTCGACGCGCTGTAATTGATGATGAGAGGCGGCTGCGTGCCGGGGGGCAATCCCCGCAACAGGGTCTGCGATATGGCGGTGACTTGCGCGTTCGCGGTCTGAAGGCTCGCGGTCGGCTGCAAAAAGACCTTGATGATCGAGATGCCGTCGACCGTGGTCGATTCGATGTGGGCGATATTATCGACCGTGGTCGTCAGCGTGCGCTCGAACACCGTGGTGATCCGGCCCTCCATCTCTTCCGGATTGAGGCCGGTATAGGTCCAGGCGATCGCGATGACCGGGATGTTGATGTTCGGGAAGATGTCGACCGGCGTCCGCAGGATGACGATCGGACTGATGATGAAAATCGACAGCGCCAGCACGATGAACGTGTAGGGCCGGGTCAAGGCAATTTTGACGAGCCACACGGAATTGAGTTCCTAAGCTGCTGCTATCCAACCCATTTTCGAGCAGGTTGTGCCTGCGATGTCGCCCCGCGCTACCGCGTTTGCGTTGGTGAGCCCGGCGGGGCTCGAACCCGCGACCCCTTGATTAAAAGTCAAGTGCTCTACCGGCTGAGCTACGGGCTCTGATGCGGCGCGCGACCATAGGGAAGGGCGCGCGTGCGGTCAATCGGCGCACCTTGCTTCCATGATCCGCGCGTCTCACCCGCGCGTATCATTGGGGTATTGTAAAGGATCTTCCGACATGGCGCAGGATTCGGAGATCGAAACCGCGGCCTCGCTCGCAGCCCGGGCCGAGCGGTGCCGCGCGCTCGCGCGGGTGGCCTATCTTCCGTTGACGGCGCAGATGCTGCTGGGGCTCGCACAACAGCTCGACGGCGAGGCGCAGCGCAAGGCGCGCCCGCCAACTACCCCCGCCGCGGCTTAGATCAGGCCGAGCTTTCTCCGGCGGTGGTCCGGTGCTGCTGCGGTTGCGGCGGCTTCGGCGGTTCGGTCGCGTTGAGGGTCATCAGCCGCAGCGCCGCCTGGGTCAGCGTGTCGAGCATCGCGGCGACCGGCGCCGTCAGGCCCAGCCCGGCAAAATCGAGCCGGCGGGCAAAGCCGCCCGCCGTTGGCGTCGCCGACGCGGCGGTTGTGCTGGCGGCGGGTTCGGCCGCTTCGACCGCCGGCGCGAAATCTCCTGCCTCCTGGTCGATCCGGCCGCCGAGCGAGCGATAGATTTCGGCCACGCTTTTGGCACGGCCGGTTTCGCTGTCGTAGAAGATGCCGCGGTTGCTTGCCGCCGCGTCTGGCAGCAAAGAGGCGGCGGGGGTCGCCCCGTTGGTCTCGAGCGCTTTGAGGAAGGTCGTGGCGCCGCCCGCGCCAAGGAAATGCGCCATGTAAAGATCGGCGCGGCCGACCGAATGGCCAAGCGCGTGCTCGACCTCGTCCTTGTTGAGCTTCGCGTATTCGCCCGCGAGCGATGCCGACAGCGACGGATCCTCGCGCAGAGCGAGGATCTCCTTCCGCGCCGCGGGATCGGACACCTCGGGCTTGCCGGCGGCGTTGGTGGTGATCTGTGCGGCGAGCTGTCCCTCGCCATACTTGGCGCCGAACCGCTGCATCATGTCGAGCCAGGTCGAATCGATGAACTGGAAGAGGCCGGCGGCGCTTCCCGTTGCCGCCTTGGCGTCCGGGCGAAAGCTGCTCTCTTGCGCGGCCTGCGCCATCAGCAGCCCGAAATCGCTCGAGCTCGAGACGCTCGCTTGACGGATCGAACGGACGATGGCCGGATCGACCGCCCGCGCCGCGGCGGGATAAGGGTTGTTCGGCACGGACATGAGGCGGCTAAAATAACGCCAACTGGTTAACGGTCCGTATCTCACCCTAAAGGGTGCGGCGCGGCGCCAACGCCCGATCCTCGACCCGGATGCGCCAGGTCAGTACCGCGGCGTTCGCGAGGCTGAACCAGACCGCGATCGGCCACGCGCCGAAGACGAGCGGCAGCACCGCGATCTCGGCCGCCACGACGGCATAATTCGGATGGCGCATGACGCGATAGGGTCCGCGCGCCACGAGCGGCCGCTGCGGCAGGGTGAGGACGCGGGTGGTCCAATAGGGCCGAAGGCTGACGATGGTCCATGCCCGAACGCCTTGCAAAGCGATGTAGACCCAGGCCCAGGGCCAGGAGGGCTCGGTCTCGCGCGGGACAAAGATCAGCAAAGCACCGAGCCATGCCACGTGCATCGCGACGATCAGCGGATAATGGGCGCGCCCGTATTCGATGGCGCCCTGTGCCAGAAGCGCCCGCGTATTGCGCTGTGACAGCGCGAGCTCGCCCAGCCGTTGCGCCGCGACCAGCGTCACGGCGATGCCGACCGGGCTCATCCGGGCGCATCGAGCCGCAAGAAGCCGGCGGTGAAGCCGGGGCCCAGAGCCGTCATCAGCATCGGGCCTTCGGCACCCGACCCTAGCATGCGCTCCAGCACGAACAGGACCGTCGCCGCCGACATGTTGCCGTATTGGCGCAGCACCGCGCGCGCATCGTCGAGCGCGCCCTGCGGCAGCTCGAACGCCGCCTCGAGCGCGCTCACCACCTTGGCGCCACCGGGGTGGCAAACGAAATGGCGGATGTCGCGAAGCTTCATCCTGTCCGCAGCGAGGACGCGTTCCGTGACGGCGCGCATCTGGCGCTCGACGAGTGTCGGTATGTCGCGCGAAAAGATCGCCTTGAGCCCGTCCTTGGCCACCTCCCAGCCCATCACGTCAAGCGAATTGGGCCAGGTATGCTCGGCCGCGGCGCCCAGCGCCGGCCCGTCGCCGCGGCAGGACACGATCGCCGCCGCCGCGCCGTCGCCGAAAAGCGCCGCCGCGACGAGATTGCTCTTGGTGGCATCGCTCTCGCGGAAGGTGAGGGAGCAGAGCTCCACCACCAGGCACAAGATGCGCGCCTGGGGTCTGGCGCGGGCGAGATCGGCCGCCCGCGCGAGCCCGGCAACGCCGCCGCCACAGCCGAGCCCGAACACCGGCAGCCGCCGCACATCGGGCCTCAACCCGATGCGCCCCATCACCATCGCATCGAGGCTCGGCGTCGCGATCCCCGTGGTCGATACGCACACCACTTCGTCGATGTCGTGCGGGTGCAGCCGCGCGCGGTGGAGCGCCGCCAGAGCCGCGCGCTCGAGCAGCTTGACCGCATGCTCGAGATAGAGCGCGTTGCGCTCGACCCATCCGTGCGGGCGTTCGAACCAGTCGATCGCGACGCAGGAGCGGCGCTCCCCGACGCCTGCATGATCGAACACCGGCAAAAGCCGATCGAGGTCGAAATCGGCCCCTTTGCCGAAGATGAGCCTGGCGCGCCGGGCCGCGTCCTCCTGACCCAGGCGGTGAGCCGGAACCGCCGTGGCAAGCGCGAGCAGCCGGGGCCTTACGAACGTCACTGGCGACACGCTCCTGTGGCCGTTAAAGTGGGTTGGCGCCGCGATCCGTGGCGCCGCTACGGTACGACACGGCGCGGTCACCGCGGATCACTTCTTCGCGTGCTGGTCGCACAAGTCGGTCATGAAAGACGCCTTCAGCCCCGTTGAGCCCGCCGCCCCGCGCCGCAAGCGGACCCGCGTGATGGACCGTCTGCGCGGCTACTTCATCGCCGGCATCCTGGTGACCGGGCCGTTGGCGCTCACGCTTTATCTGACCTGGTCCTTCATCCATTTCATCGACGACACGGTCGGATTTCTGCTGCCGAGCGAATATAACCCGGAGACGTACCTGCCGGTGCCGGGTCTGGGGCTGGTGCTGGCCGTCGTCGTGCTCACCCTCGTGGGCGCGCTCACCGCGGGTTATATCGGCCGGCTGCTGCTGCGCATGAGCGAACGGGTGATGGCGCGGATGCCGGTCATCCGCAGCATCTATGGGGCGGTAAAGCAGATTTTCGAAACGGTGCTTGCCAGCAAGAGCAACAGTTTCCGCGAGGTGGTGCTGACCGAATGGCCGCGTTCGGGCATGTGGACGATGGCGTTCGTCACGGTGCAGCCCCTGGACGAGATCCGCGAGCTGGTGGGGTCCGACGCGGTGGCGATCTTTGTGCCGACGACGCCCAACCCGACCGGAGGCTATCTCACCTATGTGCGCCGGCGCGATCTCGTGACGCTCGACATGACGGTCGAGGAAGCGCTGAAATACATCGTTTCCTGCGGCATCGTCGCACCGGCCGTCGTGCCTAAGCCCCGGGCCGAAATCGCTTCCGCCGATCCTCCGCGCTTACCGTCAGCCTGAGCGCAGATAGCGCACCGCCTGGTCGCGTGCGAACAGATAAAGAAGCGTGCGCAGCGCTCTGCCGCGCGGACTCTCGAGGTCAGGATCGCGCGCGAGCACGAGGCGCGCGTCGTCCCGCGCGGCTTCGAGAAGCTCCTCTTGCAGCACGGGGTTGGCGAGGGCCAGGCGCGTGTCCGGCAAGCCGCTTTGGCGCGTGCCCAGCACTTCGCCGGCGCCGCGCAGGCGTAAATCCTCCTCGGCGATCCGGAACCCATCCTGGCTTTCGCGCAGGATGCGAAGGCGCGCCTTGGCGGTCTCGCTGAGCGGCGCGCTATAGACAAGGAGACAGGCCGATTGCTTGTCGCCGCGGCCGATGCGCCCGCGCAGCTGGTGGAGCTGCGCGAGGCCGAACCGCTCAGCATGCTCGACGACCATCACGGTCGCGTCGGGCACGTCGACCCCCACCTCGACGACCGTGGTGGCGACCAGAACCGCCACCTCGCCGGTCGCGAACGCTTCCATCACGCGATCGCGGTCGGTACCCTTCATGCGGCCATGGGCGAGCCCGACGCGCGAACCGAACAGCTTGCCGAGCTGCGCATGGCGGTCGGTCGCGGCCGCAAGATCGATCGCCGCGGATTCCTCGACCATCGGGCAGATCCAATAGATCCGGGCGCCGCGATCGAGCGCGCGCTTCACGGCATCGATCACTTCGTCGAGCCGCGTCGCCGGGATCGTGCTGGTCGTCACGGGACGGCGCCCCGCCGGCTTCTCGGTGAGCTGCGAGACGTCGAGATCGCCGTAAGAGGTCAGCATCAAGGTGCGTGGGATCGGCGTCGCGGTCATGACGAGCGTATCGACGGCGCGGCCCTTGGCGCCAAGCTCCACCCGCTGGGCCACGCCGAAGCGGTGCTGCTCGTCGATGATCGCGAGCGCCAGGTCCTTGAAGACCACGTCATCCTCGAGAAGAGCATGCGTGCCAAGGACGATGCCGGCGGCGCCGGAGGCAATCCGCTGCAATGGAGCCTCGCGGCCACGGCCGCGTTCGCGCCCGGTGATGAGCTCGATCCCGACGCCCGATCCCGCCGCGAGCTCCTCGATGGTTGCGAGATGCTGCCGCGCCAAGAGCTCGGTCGGCGCCATGAGTGCGGCCTGCGCCCCGGCCTCGACCGCATCGAGCATGGCGAGGAACGCCACCACGGTCTTGCCGCTGCCGACATCGCCCTGCAGAAGCCGCAGCATACGGTGAGATGCGGCCATGTCGGCGACGATCTCGGCAAGCGCCCGCTGCTGCCCAAGGGTCAGCGAAAAGGGCAGGGTGCCCATCATCTTTCGCCGCAACGCCCCTGCTGCGCCAAGCACGCGGCCAGGCAGTCGCCGCTGATGCGCGCGCGCCAGCGCGATCGCCAACTGGTTCGCCAACAGCTCATCAAAGGCAAGACGCTGGCGCGCCGGCGATGTCGGGGCCAGATCCTCGGCCGATTGTGGCGCGTGTGCCGTCAACAACGATGCGTGCCAGCCGCTCCAGCCGCGGCGCGCGACAAAGGCGGGATCGTCCCATTCCCCTAGCTGGGGCGTGCGCACGAGTGCCGCGTCGACGGCCTTGCCGACCATCTTGAGGCTGAGACCTTGGGTCAGAGGATAGACCGGCTCGATCGGCTTCAGCCGCTTTTGCGCATCGGGTTCTTCGATGTGGTCTGGATGGGTGATCTGAACCTGGTTGTTGAAGTGCTCGATGCGGCCGCTGACGACGCGCCGGGCGCCGACCGGAAGCTGCCGTTCGAGATAATCGCCCTTTGCATGGAAGAACACGAGATAAAGGAACCCGGTCTCGTCGCGGCAGCGAACGCGATAAGGTTGGCGCGGGCTGCGCGGCCGCTCATGGCCGTCGACGACGATCGTGATGGTCGCGATGGCACCTTCGGGCGCCGCGACCACCTTCGGCGTGAAGCGGCGGTCGATGAGATCGACCGGCAGATGCCAAACGAGATCGACGACCGCGGGCCCCGCGAGCTTCTCAAACAGCTTGCCGAGGCGCGGCCCGACGCCCGGCAGGTTGGTGACCGGCGCGAACAGCGGGAAGAGAATTTCCGGACGCAAACCGGTGCGCGGCGGCGCTAGAGCTTCAAGAGCCGTTCCACGTTGCCCGACAGGATCTTGGTCATATCCTCGGGACAAAGCGGGATGGTTGGAATCCAGTCGACCGCCGGCTTGTTCGCGACGAACGGATAATCGACCGAGAAGATGATGTGGTCGGCACCCATCTCCTGCACGCAACAAAGCAGCGCCGGGTTGGAGAAGAAGCCGCTGGTGGTGATCCAGAAATGCTCGCAGAAGAGGCTGCGAAAATCGAGCCCGCCCTTGTTGCCGGGCCGCGACAGCGCCGAGTTGATGCGCCACAGCATGAAGGGCAGGCCCTCGCCCAGATGGCCGAGAATGATCTTGAGCCGCGGATAGGCTTCGAACACGCCGGACAGGACCATGCGGATGCCTTGCGTCGCGGTCTCGACCGTATAGCCCCATCCCGCGCGCAACAGCCCCGGAAACTCCGTCGCGTAGTCCTTGTAGTAGGCGTCGATCACGGCGGGATGCGGGCTTGCCGGATGCAGGTAGATCGGCACGTCGAGCGCCTCGGCGCGTTCGAAGATGGGCCAGAACCGCTTGTCGTCGAGGAAGAGCCCGTTGGTCAGCCCATGCACCATGGCGCCTTTGAAGCCGTATTTCGTTACCGTGCGTTCGAGCTCGGCTGCGGCGTTTTTGGGATCAGGCGTCGGCAATGCCGCGAAGGCGGCAAAGCGCGTCGGATGGCGCTCGACGGCTTCATGGAGCCGGTCGTTGGCGGCCCGCGCCAGCCGCACCGCCGTCTCCGGCTCGAGTTTCTGGGTCGACGGCGCGCCGAGCGACAGCACTTGCAGGTCGATGCCGCATTCGTCCATCTCCTTGATGCGGAGATTGCTGAGATTGTCGAGCCGTTCGGCCACGTCGGGCTGCTTCGTCGCGTCGGCCGCGCTGAAATGCGAGCGCACTTCGGCATCCATGTAGTGTTCTTCGATCGCGATGATGCGCGGCTTTTTTGCCATGACGGGCCCCTCGAGCCGATGATGTGGATTAAGCAAACCCTAACAGGGCAGGTCTGGTGTGTCATCCGGCCCCTTGATCGGCGCTCGCAACGAGCCAAGATGAGCGGGAGCGAGGCTGGTGCCGGCATGACAGAATTTATGGACGTCCGTCGCAAGAAACTTTTGTTCCGAAGCTGGCATCGGGGAACGCGCGAGGCAGACCTGTTGCTGGGCCCTTATGCCGACAGCCATGTCGCCCAAATGACGCCGGCGGAGCTCGATCAGTTCGAGGCGCTGCTGGAGGAAGCCGACGACGATCTCTATGACTGGATCAGCGGCCGCGTCGAGGCGCCGCCGGATCGGTTCGGCGCCCTCCTGCGCCGCCTCAGGGATTCCCGCGTGCGTCAAGGGCCCGCGTGACCGGGCTCGATCAGTTTTTCGCGGCTGAGACGGCGGCGGCCCAAGGTCGGCTCGTCATTTCCGCCGCGCCCGAGGGGCACGATGCCTTCGTGCTGGGCGGGCTCGTCGCGCGCGGCGTGGTGCGCGCGCTGCTTCATGTGTGCGCCGACGACGGACGCATGGCAAGGACGCGCGCCGCGCTCGCGTTCTTCCACCCCGAGGTCGAGGTGCTGACCTTGCCGGCGTGGGATTGCCTTCCCTATGACCGCGTCTCGCCCAATCCGGACATCGTCAGCCGGCGTATCGACGCGCTGACGCGGCTCGTCGATGGCACGGCACGCGGTCTGGTGGTTCTCACCACCGTCAACGCCGCGACCCAGCGCGTTCCGCCGCGCAAGCTCTTTGCCGGCCGGGTATTGAAGCTCGCGCTCGGCGCACGCCTTCCGTTCGACCGGCTCGTGTCGTTTCTGAGCCGCAATGGCTATCAGCGCACCGACACGGTGCGCGAGGCCGGCGAGTTCGCGATCCGCGGCGGCATCGCCGATCTTTTTCCGTCGGGCGCGGCCTTGCCGGTCCGGCTCGATTTCTTCGGCGATACGATCGAGGGATTGCGCGCCTTCGACCCGCTGACCCAGCGCACCACCGGGCCGGCAGACGCCGTCACGCTCCGGCCGGTGAACGAAGTGCTCCTCGATGATGAGTCGATCCGCCGCTTCCGAACACGCTACCGCGAGCAATTCGGCACGGTCGCCAATGACGACCCGCTCTACGAATCGGTGAGCGCCGGCCGCCGCTATGTCGGGATGGAGCACTGGCTGCCGCTTTATTACGAAAGTCTCGAAACGATCTTCGACTATCTGCCGGGTGCCGCCGTGACCTTGGGACACGAGGCCGAGGCCGTGCGCAAGGACAGGCTGGAGCAGATCGCGGATTTCCATGCCGCGCGTCACGACGTGGCCAAGGCCGCGCGCATTTCGGCGCCGATCTATCGGGCGGTCGAGCCGAAGCAGCTTTATCTCGACGAGGCGGAATGGGAGGCGATGCTCGCCCTGCGCCGCGTCGGCGAGTTCCAGCGCTTTGCGGCGCACGACGCCGCCCCGGCGATCTATGATGCCGGCGCCCGCCCGGGCCGCGATTTCACCGAGGCGCGCGCGAGCCAGAGCGTCAACCTGTTCGATGCCGTCCGCGACCACGTTCTGGCCGAGCGCGACGAGGGCCGCCGCGTCCTCGTCGCGGCCTACAGCGCGGGATCGGCCGATCGGCTGAAGTCGCTCCTGCGTGATCACGGCATCGTCAATCCCCAGGTCATCGACCATTGGTCCGATTTCGCGTCGATCGCGCTGGGCGACGTGGGATTGGCGGTGCTTGCGCTCGAACATGGCTACCGGTTCGCGGATGCCTGCCTCATCACCGAACAGGACATATTGGGCGACCGCCTCGCGCGGCCGCCGCGGCGGCGGGCCAATTATCAGGATTTCGTCGCCGAGGTGGCGGCGCTCAATGCCGGCGACCTTGTGGTTCACGCCGATCATGGGATCGGCCGCTATGACGGGCTCGTGACGCTCGACGTCGCGGGGGCGCCGCATGACTGCCTGCGCGTGGTCTATGCCGGCGACGACAAACTGTTCGTGCCGGTCGAGAATATCGAGGTTCTGTCGCGCTATGGCTCCGAGGATGCGGACGTCCCGCTCGATCGGCTTGGCAGCCTCGCCTGGCAGTCGCGCAAATCGCGGGTCAAGAAGCGCATCAAGGACATCGCTGCCGAGCTTATCCAGGTCGCGGCGGAGCGCCAGCTCCGCGAGGGCGAGCCGATGCCCGCGCCCGAAGGCATGTACGAGGAATTCGCCGCGCGCTTCCCCTATCCCGAGACCGAGGATCAGGATCGCGCGATCGGTGACACGGTGGGCGATCTCTCCTCGGGCCGGCCGATGGACCGGCTCATCTGCGGCGATGTCGGCTTCGGCAAGACCGAAGTGGCGCTGCGCGCGGCCTTCATAGCGGTGATGGCGGGGACGCAGGTGGCGGTGGTGGTGCCGACGACGCTTCTGGCGCGGCAGCATTTCCGCACCTTCACCGAGCGGTTCTCCGGCCTGCCGGTCCGGGTCGAGCAGCTATCGCGCCTCGTGACCGGCAAGCGCGCGACCGAGGTGAAGCGCGACCTTGCCGATGGCAAGATCGACATCATCGTCGGCACGCACGCCCTTCTTGCCAAGAACGTCGCGTTCCGCCACTTGGGTCTTCTGGTCGTCGACGAGGAACAGCATTTCGGCGTCGCGCAGAAAGAGCGGCTGAAACAGCTCAGGGCCAATGTCCATGTCCTGACGCTGACGGCGACGCCGATCCCCCGCACGTTGCAGCAGGCGCTTTCGGGCGTGCGGGAGATGAGCGTCATCGCGACGCCGCCGGTCGACCGGCTCGCGGTGCGCACCTACGTCCTGCCCTATGACCCCATCGTGGTGCGCGAGGCGGTTCAGCGCGAAATCCATCGCGGCGGCCAGTGTTTCTATGTCGTGCCGCGCATCGCCGATCTCGACGAGGTGAGGGAGCAGCTCGCGGAGCTGGTGCCCGAGGTCAAGGTCGTGATGGCGCACGGCAAGATGGCGGGGACCGAGCTCGAACGGGTGATGGCCGCCTTTGACGAGCATGCCTATGACGTCCTGCTCTCGACCAACATCATCGAATCGGGGCTCGACATCCCGTCCGCCAATACGCTTATCGTCCACCGCGCCGACATGTTCGGCCTGGCGCAGCTTTATCAGCTTCGCGGCCGGATCGGGCGCGCCAAGCTCCGCGCCTATGCCTATCTGACCCTGCCGGCCGGCAAAATGCTGACCGAGACTGCGCAGCGCCGGCTCGAAGTGATGCAAACGCTGGATCAGCTCGGCGCCGGATTCACCTTGGCGAGCCACGATCTC
>DATJLY010000321.1:0-2366 GCA_035509095.1 Allostellaceae bacterium
GCATGCTTGTTCTGTTCCTACCGTTTCACCGCCAAAGCCGCCGGACCTGCAACTCGCGTGACAGAACCTTTGCGCGCTCGGGTCTAGTAGAGCTTGTTGCGATAGCCATCTTCCACCACCTCATCGGCCTGCTCGACGGTCACGTTGGCGGGCTTGGTCTGCTCGACGATCATGCGGCCGAGCGAGGGGAAGTCTTTTTTGTCCACGCGATAGTCGTCGTGCCACAGCTTGGAGCGCTTGAGCGCCTTGCCGCAATGCAGGAATGCCTCCTTCACGGTGACCAGGATGACAACCCGCGGCTCGCGCCCATTGACCGTCGCCGCCGCCAAAAGCTCCGGATCCTGCGACAAGCGCGCCGTGCCGTTGATGCGCAGCGTCTCGTCGATACCGGGAATGAAAAACAACAGCCCGACCTCGGCATCGGCGACGATATTGGACATCGTATCGAGCCGATTGTTGCCGGGCCGGTCCGGAATGGCGATGGTGTAGTCGTCGAGCACGCGGGCAAAGCCCGGTGCATCGCCGCGCGGGCTCACATCCGTCCCCTTCCCGGGCCGGGTCGAGGCGATGACGCAAAACGGCGCGTGGGCCAGGAAATTGCGGCAGTGTGGATCAAGTCGGTCGAGCTGCTTGAGCAGCGCCAACTCCATGGGCGTGCCATAAAGCCCACGCAGTGCGTTTTCGTTGCCGATTCCATGTAAATCCGCGGTGCGGTCGTCCATATGACTCTCCGTTTGCGCGTTTGTATGTAGATTTTAGGTGAAGGCGGGTCAGGACGCCACACCGAGATAACGGATCGGCCCCCCGGGCGCGATCGCTTGCGCGGCGGCGATGATGGCGTTGGCGTCGATGCCGTAGTGGCGGTAAAGGTCGGGGATCGATCCGGTCTGGCCGAAATGCTCGACGCCGAGCGGCCGGACCTTGTGGCCGAAGACCGAGCCGAGCCAGGCCAGCGTCGCCGGGTGGCCATCGAGCACGCTGACGATGCCGCAATGGGGCGGCAAGCCCGCCAAGAGCCGTTCGATATGGGAGCGGGCGTGAACGCGGCCGCGCTCGCGCGCCCGGCACGCGGCCGTCCAGCCAGCATTGAGCCGGTCGGCCGAGGTCACCGCCAGAAGGCCCACGTCACGTCGGTCTTCCGCCATCAGGCCCGTGGCTTGGATCGCCTCGGGCGCGACCGCACCCGTATAGGCGACCACCACCTGGCAATTGGGCCCCGGCTCGCGCAGCCAGTACGCGCCGTCGACGATGGCTTGGCCAAGCACCGGCGTCATCGTGCGCGATATCTGCTCGATCGGGCGGGTGGAGAGGCGCATATAGACGGAGCCGCCGGTCTCGTCGCGCAGCCAATTGCGCTCGCTCGGCTCGCCCTCTCCGTCGCGCTGAATGTAGTCGAGCGCGAAGCTCAGAATAGTGGCGAGCTCATCGACGAAGGCCGGCTCGAAGGCTGCGAGCCCATCCTGCGCCAATCCGATCAGCGGCTGCGCAATCGACTGGTGGGCGCCACCCTCTGGCGACAGTGTAACGCCCGAGGGCGTCGCTACCAGGATGAAGCGCGCGTCCTGATAGCAGGCGTAATTGAGCGCATCGAGGCCGCGGGCGATGAAGGGATCGTAGAGCGTGCCGATCGGCAACAGCCGCTCGCCATTGATGCTGTGCGAAAGGCCGAGCGCGGACAACAGAATGAACAAATTCATCTCGGCGATGCCTAGCTCGATATGCTGGCCGCTGGGCGAAAACTCCCAGGTGAAGGTCGAGGGAATGCGCTCGCCCTTGAAGGTATCCGGCATGGCTTCGCGCGCGAACAGGCGGCGGCGATTGACCCAGGGGCCGAGATTGGTCGACACGGTGACGTCGGGCGAAGCGGTGACGATGCGCGCGGCAAGCTCCGTCGGCTCGCGACCGATTTCGTTGAGCAGCGCGCCGAAGCCTACCTGCGTCGACATTTTCGGCTGAATCGTCACCGGCAATTGGTCCGGGACGGGAATGTGCGGCGCCTGCAAGCGGCGTTCGCCGCCGGCCGCGAATGGCACATGGTGCAGGAAGTCGCGCACCTTTTCGGGCTCGCGCAGGCCCTCGAGCGCATCCCATTCGTGGCCCGGGCGAATGTTCATGGCCGCGCGGAAGGTTTCCATCTGCGCCGGCGTCATCAGGCCCGAATGGTTGTCCTTATGCCCGGCAAACGGCAGGCCCGCGCCCTTAATCGTGTAGGCGATGAAGCAGACCGGCCGATCGTGATCGATGGCGTCAAAGGCCTCGATGATGGCGCGCAAATCATGTCCGCCGAGATTGCCCATCAGCCGCGCGAGCTCGTCGTCGCTGCGGGAATCGATCAGCCTGGAGACCGCGCCTTGATCGCCGATCTC
>DATJLY010000322.1:0-4511 GCA_035509095.1 Allostellaceae bacterium
GATGCGGTTCCGCGCGGCGAATACGGTGCGCGTTGCTGACGACGACGACGACATCCGGCTTCGCCTCGGCGATCCGCCGTGTCAGAGCGGCGAGCGCCGCGCGTGCCGCAGCGTGGCGCTTGCGCTGCACATCGAGGGTGATCTCCTGGTCGAGGCCGGGCCTCGCCGTCGCGAGCAGCTCGCGGTAATTGAAGCGCGGATCGCGCGTGTCGCCGTCGCCGAGACGCGCCCAGGATTCCGCCGGGCTCTGAATGGTCGGACCGTGGGAGCTGCCGACCGCGAACACGATCTCTGCCATGGTGTGCTTCCCTAAGCCGCGAGGCGCGGTTCTCGCTCTTTGAGCTTCGGCATCACCTCGCTGGTGAAAAGGCGGAACGAGCGTCGCGCCTCGTCATGCGTGATGCCGCCGAAGAAGAAGGTGCAGTCACACTGGGTGAAGCCCATCGCGTCCTGCGCGCGTTCGAGAAGCGTGACCGCCTCGTCGGGCGTGCAGGCGATGACGCGCAGCTCCTCGACCATCCGGTCGATGTCCTGAAGCTCCGCGACGGATTGCCGCCGGGTCGGGTCGTTGAGATAGGCCTGGTCGCGCTGAAGACGCTCGAGCGTGTGGGTGGTCGCCTCGGTGTAGCGGCGCCAGGCGCGGCGCGCGATCTCGCGCGCTTCCTTTTTCGTCTCGCTCAAGACGCAATGATAGTGGGTCGCGGTGCGCCATTTTCCCGCGGGGTGGCCGGCCTTGGTCCAGGCGTCGCGATAGATCTTGTTGTTGGCGACGAGGTTCTGGACGCTGGGATACGCGACGGTGAGGATGCTGTAGCCCATCTGTCCCGCCCATTCGAAACTCGCCGGCGTGCGCGAGCAGGACAGCCAGATCGGCGGGTGCGGGCGCTGCTCGGGCCGCGGCCACACTTCGAGATTCTCATAGCTGTAGAACCGGCCTTTATGCGTGAAAGGCTCGCCCGACCAGGCCTTGAGGATGACCTCGAGCTGCTCGCGCATCCGCGCCTGCGAATCATCGCGCGATACGCCGAGCCGGTCATAGTCGAACTCGACGAAGCCGCGGCCGATGCCGAATTCGACCCGTCCACCCGACATCAGGTCGACCATGGCGAGCTGTTCCGCCACCTCGATCGGGCTGTGGAGCGGCAGAACCACGATCGAGGTGCCGAGCCGAGCGTGCCGCGTCCGCTGAGACAGGGCAGCGAGAAGGGTCGGCGGCGACGGAATGATGCCGCCATAGGGATCGAAATGATGCTCGTTCGCCCACAGCGAATCAAAGCCCAGCGCCTCGCTTTCGCCGAGGAGATCGAGCCACCGGCGCATCAGCTGTCCGACATCGTGGTCGACATCCGCGAAAAAGGTCGGCAAGCAGAAATGCCCGAATTTCATCGACGCGCTCCTCGATTTTTCCCCACGCCGCCCAAAGACGCGGCGCCCGCGCTTGGCGTCCCCGGCGTGACTCGAACACGCGACCTACGGTTTAGGAAACCGCCGCTCTATCCGGCTGAGCTACGGGGACGCTGGTCGCAGCTTAGTCGCGGGCGCGGGCGCCCGCAAACCATGAGCCTCAGACGCCCGCCTCCTTGAACGCTTCGCGCGCGGTGCGGAACGCCTCGACCGCGGCCGGGACGCCGCAATAGATCGCGGCCTGCAGCAGCACCTCGGCGATCTCGTCCTTGGTCACCCCGTTGCGGAGCGCGCCGCGCACATGCAGCTTGAGCTCGGTCTGGCGATTGAGCGCCGACAGCATCGCGAGGTTGAGCATGCTGCGCGTCTTCCGGGGCAGGCCCGGCCGGCCCCACACCGCGCCCCAGCAATATTCCGTGATGAATTCCTGGAACGGCCGGTTGAAGTCGTCGGCGCCCTTGATCGCGGCGTCGACATATTCGGCGCCGAGCACTTCGCTTCGAACCTTCAATCCGGTCTCGAACACATCCTTGTTGTTCACGGGCTTTGCCTCCTCGCTCACGCGGCCCTCCGGCCGCCGGGACGCCATTCTAGGGGCGCGCGCGGTCAGAGTCGCTCGATCTGCTCGGGGAACGTCACCTCCATGGTCGGGCGGTTGGTGCCGTCGATGAATCCCCGCACCCGGAGCCGCGCGCCCGCAAGCGACAGCGGATCCAATCCGGCCGCGCGGCAGAGCTGGAACGCGTCATGACCAAGGCTGACCCTGAAGTCATGCGCGCGATCGGGCCCGAAGATAATCGCCGCACCACCTTCCTCGCGGAAGACCGCGGCGACCGTGCCCGCGACGATCTGCCAGGTGCCGGCATCGCGCGCGGCCGACGCCGCGTCGCGCACGGCGAACTGCGCGCGCGCCCAAAGGCCGCGGCGGTCCGTCCGCGCCGCATCCTCGTCCGCGAGCAACGCGTCGAGGCCCAGCCGTTCGTCGACCGTCCCGTGGACGCGCGCGGACCCGCGCCGTACCAGCTCGTCCTCGACCCATTGCCCATCGGCAAACAGCTCGGCCACGACCCGGTCGCGGCGATCGGTTCTGGCGCCGGCGTAGCGGAGCTCCAACGCCTTGCCGGAAACGAGCCGCGCCAGCGTCTCCCGCGCGAACGCCGGCGATCCCGGCATGTCGATCGAGGCGAGCCGCAGCACACGGCCGTCAGCAAGCGCGATCGTGGTCCCATCGATCACGCGGCCGAGCGCGACCGGACCGCCCGGCGCGAAATCGGGCGTTGCCGTCCCGGCGATCGCGCCGCCCGCGGCCACGAGCGAGACGAGGCCAAGCACGGCGAGCCGAATGTCAGACCTCGATGCGATCGAGGATCTGGCCCCCCGGCGCGAAGCATGCCGCGACCAAAGGTCCCCCAAAACCGCAGCCGGCATCGAGCGAGACCGTATAGGGACGCTCGACCAGCCCGGCCCGTTGTCTATGGTATCCACATACCACGCGCGCAAACCCCGCGAAGGGCGCCTCGAGCGCCAGAAGATCGCCGCCGGCACCCCACCAGAACACGTCACGCTGCAATTCCAGAGGCTTGCGCGGGTCGACCCCGGCATTGACGTAAAGTGTCCCGCCGGGCTCGGTGAAAGCGGCGCGGCGCAAGGCGGCCATGAACTGGCGATGGCCGGGCCTCGCCTCGAGCGCGGCGCGTATGGTGCCGGTCCAGCGCGTCAGCGCCATCACGCCCTCGCGAATCGCCGCCTCGCCGGTCCGCACGTCGATCCCATAGGAAGCGAGCGTCCGCGCGACTCCATGCTCCAGCATCCAGCCCAGCACCGAGCGCGCATCAGGCGCGAACTGCAGCTCCAGCAGCTTTTGCCACATCTCTTCCTGGCTGCCGCGCAGCAGCACGACATCGCCCAGGAACATCGTCCGCTCGGCCAGCACGGCGCGCCGGAACGCCAGCACCCCGTCGACCGCGCCCGCCGAGTCGGGTCCATAGCCCAGCACATCGCCGAGATAGACGAGCCGGTCACCCTGGACAAATCGTCGCGCCAGATGCTCGTGCAGAACGCCGAGCCGCTCGGCCTCACCATGGACGCAAGCGATCGCCCATACCCGACGCGCCCGGACCAGACGTCCGAACCGTTCTGAATCGCAAGGAACGGGAGCCGCCACCGTCGCGGCGGGGGCGGCCTATGCCGCGCTCAGCATCTGCTCGACGCGGCGGACCGCAGTATCCTCGTCGATCTTCTCCACCGCCGCGAACTCTCGCACCAGCCGGTCGAGGGCGGCTTGGTAGATCTGGCGCTCGCTATAGGATTGTTCCGGTTGGCCGCTATTGCGATAGAGGTCGCGCACGACCTCGGCGATCGAGCCGGGATCGCCGGAATTGATCTTCGCCTCATATTCCTGGGCGCGGCGGCTCCACATGGTGCGCTTGGCCCGCGAGCGGCCCTTGAGCCGGGTCAGAGCCTGATCCATTTCCTTGCGGCTCGACAGGCGGCGCAAGCCCGATCCCTTCGCCTTGGTCACCGGAACGCGCAGGGTCATGCGATCCTTGTCGAACAGAACGACGAAGACGCTGAGGCTGAACCCGGCGATCTCCTGCTTTTCGATGCCGGTGATTTTGCCAACGCCATGAGTGGGATAGACCACCAAATCGCCGGTGGCATACGCGGGCTTCTCCTGCGGCTCCTTGGCGACGGCGGGCTTCTTGGTTTCGTGCTTGGCCTCGTGCTTGGCAGCTTTTGCGTCCGTCTTTGACCGCGACACGGCTTTCACGTCGATCACCTCACGGGTAAAAATCCACCGTCCGGCCCAGCGCAATATTTACGCGAAAGCCGGCGATAAGACCCGGACCCCAACCTGCCGGGGGAGAGCCCGAACGGGCCCCTTGCACCTATTGTTACAATACCATAACCCGCGGGATTTTTCCAGGGGCAGCGGGGCATAACCGGCGGGGGTTGCGCGCTTTTACCGCTTCCCGGGCTCCGGATTGAATTCTCCGGGATACTTGTCCTTCACGTCTTTCCAGGCATCGGCATCGGCCGGCGGCGCCCCTTTCCGGGTAATGTTGGGCCAAGACGATGCATACTGCCGGTTGAGCTCCAAGAACTTC
>DATJLY010000323.1:0-4480 GCA_035509095.1 Allostellaceae bacterium
TCGCGCGAGTCGTGCCTAGAGCTTTTCAGATTGCTATACTGTCCGCATGGCAAAGGCCACGAACGACGATCAATACACCGAGGAAGAAGCCGACAGGCGCTTTCACGAAGCGGTCAGGCGCGCGATGACGACGCCGCCTTCGCCGCGCAAACCGAAACGGAAATCAGTCGTCAAGAAGCGCCAGAAGAAGGCGTAGCCTACGCGACTTGCGCTTATCCTTGTGCGGAGAGGTGAGTCCGCCGATAGGTGAGGCGCTTTCCTTCGCCGCCTTTGATCGCTTCGATGGTGCGCTCGCTGTCGTTCATCGTGCGGCGATCCCAGCGGAACGACACTTCGTCACAGTAGCGCGACAGATGTTCGCGGCTGACATGGTGGAACGAGCCGACGATGCTGCGCTTCAGAAGGGCATTCCAGCTTTCCGCCGTGTTGGAATGAACGCCCTCGCGCTCGTATTCGTTGATGGTGTGGTTGACGTGCTGGTGCGGTGCCCCCGTGATCTTTTCAACGCCACGATAGGCCTTGTGCTGGTCCGTGTGCATCTCGGTTCCAGCCGCCACGTTCTCTTTGATGTTGCGCTTGATCGCGCCGTCAATCGGCCAATCCATCACGGTTGCGCGGGCGCGGCCGTCGCGTTCCACCAGGATCGCGACGGGGGTCTTCCGGGCCAGCTTGGTCTTGTGGCCGTCCGTGCCGCGACGTGGCTTGCCGCCAACGTAGGTCTCGTCCGCTTCAACGATCTGGTCTGGGCCGCCTAGTTTGCCGCCCGTCGCATCGCGCATGCTTTCGCGAACACGATGGCACATAAACCACGCCGTCTTGTAGCTTACGCCGATTGTACGGCTGACTTGATGCGCCGAGATACCCTTCTTGGCTGAAGTCATGAGGCGATAGACCAGCGCCCACTTGTTGAGCGGAATGTGCGAGCTTTCCATAACGGTGCCGGTCGTGACTGTGAAAGCCCCGGCACAGTCGTTGCAGTGAAAGAGGCCGTCGCGATGCGTGTCGGCATCATGAAGGCGATAGACGCGCTCGGTGCAGCCGCAGTGCGGGCAGGCTGGCTTGCCATCAGGCCAGCGGCTCGCTTCAAAGAACTCGCGCGCCCTGCGTTCATCGGTAAAAATAGGGTCGGTAAGATTCATGGCCGCACCTTGCTTGATGCAGCAAATACTACGCTTAGACGGTGCTTACGTCAAGGTGATAATTCCGCTATATAGCGTACATTTAGCCGGGAAACTGGCTGGTCCGTGGACAGGAAGGGGCAGGGCGGAATGGTGCGGCGATTATCAATTGTCGCGAAAATCCGGGGCAGTCCGCCGGGGCGGCTCAGCTCTCGAACAGCAGGGCGACGTCGGTGGCCGGCAGTACGCATCGGGCGCGCAGGCCGCCTTGGGGCGAGGTCTCGAGCACCAGGCTGCCGCCGTGGCTCAGCATGATGTCGCGGGCGATGGTGAGGCCGAGCCCGATCCCGCCGGTGCCGGCGTTGCGCGAGTTCTCGAGCCGGAAGAACGGCTGGAACACGGACTCGCGGGCGGATTCGGGGATGCCCGGTCCGTCATCGTCGATGATGATGTCGATGGTGCGGCCCACCATCACCGTCACCCACACATGGCCGCCATGGCGCTGCGCGTTGCCGATCAGGTTCGCAAGGCACCGGCGCAGCGCGTCGGGCCGCACCGCGGTCTCGAGCGTCTCGGGCCCGGCGATCGCGATCTCGGCACCCTCGCGCCGCGCGGCCGCCGCCACGTCGCCGACGAGCCGCACGAGGTCGGTCATCTGCGCCGGCTCGTCGCCCTCGCCGCGCGCGAAGCCCAGATAGGCCTCGACCATCTTCAGCATCTCGGCCACGTCGGCGGTGAGGCCGCGCACATCCTCGCTGTCGCCCATCAGCTCGAGCTCGAGCCGCATGCGCGTCAGGGGCGTGCGCAGGTCGTGCGAGATGCCGGCCAGCATCTCGGTGCGCTGCGCGATCTGGCGCTGGATGCGCTGGCGCATGTTGAGGAAGGCGGCTGCGGCCTGGCGCACCTCGGTGGCACCTTGCGGCCGGAACGAGGGCTTGTCGATGCCGCGGCCGAACGCCTCGGCGGCGATCGCAAGCCGGCGCAGCGAGCGCACTTGGTTGCGCAGGAACAGCATCGCGATCGCCAGCGTGATGAGCGCCGTCCCCACCATCCAGCTCAGCACCACGAAGACCAGCGAGGTATAGAGCCGGTCGCGCGGCACGGCGACCTGCACGACCTCGCCACCGTCATTGATGCGCACCAAAAGGTTGCTCGGCCAATCGCTGCCGTCGATCGAGAAGGGGCCAAGATTGCGGTCCCGGAGCGCGGCGGCGAGATAGCGCCCGACGCGGGTCTTCGCCGCATTGAGGGACGGCGCGATAGAACTGCCCGGCGGCAGGACCGTCATGCGATAGCCCGTCGTGCGCTCGACCAGCGCCAGGAAGCTGCGGGCATCGCCGGTCACGAGCGCGTGCCGGCTCTCGAGCACGAGCGCGATGTCGCTCGTCGCCGCGTCGGCGTTGCGGCGCATGATCGTCACCCAGAACCGGTCATAGAACACCCAGGTGCCGACGATCTGGCTGAGGATCAGGGGCGCCGCCAACAGCAGCACCGACCGGCCGAAAAGGCCCCGCGGCAACAGCGCCTTGATGCGCCCGGCAAGGGTGCGCGGCGCGCGCGCGAGCCCGGTGCGCGCGGGCGGGGCGGAGTGTTCGACGGTCGAGCTCATCGGGCGGCCTCCCTGCGCTGATCGTCGCCGGGCGACGGCACCGCGGCGCGTCCGGCAAGCGCCGCGAAGATCGGAATGAACCACAGATAGTAATTGTGATGCATATCGGGGCCGACGGCAAAGACCAGAAGGATCGCGAGCGCGAGCGCGCCCCCGCGTTCGGGCACCGTCACGTCGCGCCGCCATACCCGAACGGCGATCGCGGCGAGGCCCAAAAGAGCCGCGGCGCGGGCGATCGCCACAACGGCGCCGGGCATGCCGTCGAGCCAGCTCGTATCGTCGATCGGGCGCACCAGGTTGAACAGGACGATATTGTCGAAGAACGCATGCGGCGCCGTTGCCGCGAACGGCACGATCGGCGCCAGGCCGATCACAATACCCGCGGCGTAGGCGCCTCGCCGGCCTCGCTCCGGCACGAGGCACGGCACCGCGGCGAGCCCCGGCATGAGCTTCGCCGCGATCGACACGCCGACCAGGAGCCCGGTCCAGAACGCCTGCCGCTCCACCAGCAGAAGCGCCACCAGCAGCGGCAGCACGGCGACCAGGTCGTTGGCGCCCCGCGCCAGCACCTGAAACGCCGGGAACGGCAGGCTCAGATAGAGCGCCGCGGCGGCAAGACCGGCGACCGCCGACCCGGCGCGCGCAGCGAGCGCGCCGACGGCGAGCGCCGTCGCCCCTTGCAGAATCACGTTGGTCGCGACGATGCCCTTGATCCCGAACGGCAGGCCCAGCGGCGCATAGGCCACCAACATCACCGGCAGGTACTTGTAGCCATGGATCGACGCGCCAACGCCGGCGATGCCGCCGGCGAGCGGGTCGATCGCGACGTCATAGGGATTGGCGCCGTGCGCCAGCGCCCCGATCGCCGCCACGGTGGTCGTCGCGATGTCGAGCACCTTGGGCTTGGCGACGCGCACGATGCCAAAGGCGAGTTGCGCCAGGGCGAAGCCGATGGCGCCCACGGTGGCGATCCGGCGCACCTGCGGCGATGGCGGCGGCAGGTCCCGCTTTGCGAGCGACCGCAGGTATGGGAGCGCCATGCCCAGCGCCACCATGTAGGCAAGCGTCACCATGCCGTGGCCGCGCGGCACTTCCTGCAAGGCGAACACGGCGAGCGAGACCAGAATTTCGGCGGCGATGAGGCGTCCCATGCGTCGAGGAGCATAGCCGATCGCGCGCGGCGAGGCCGCGCTTGACGGCCGCGGCACAAGGCGCCTAGGAGCGTCTCACAACAAGGCGCACCCCTTTCGCACCTCCGCGATGGACCTCCTCATTCCAACGGGAATGGATCTCGCCGGCTGGGCGTGCGTGGCCTTTGCCGCATTGGCGCTCATGGGATTGGGGCGGCTGCTGTGCGGGAATGCCACACGCCCGGAAGCCGCGCTCATCGCGGGATGGGGGGCCGCGGCATTCGTGCTGACACTGTGGGGCGTTGCCACCGAAGCGAGCCTGCGTGGGCCCGCGATCGCCCTCGTCGTCGCGGGCTTTGCCGGGCTGTGCCTGCCGCGCTCCCGGTTTCACCGGGCGGACTGGGCGAGCCTGGCGCGCATCGTGGTGGTCGCGCTGCCGCTCCTTGCCGTAATGGCGAGCGCGCGGCCAAGCGGCCCCGATACGTTCCTCAACATCCTGCCGAACGCGGCCTATCTCTGGGATCACGCGATCTTCCCGGGCACCGGCCGCCCGATCGACCATTCCTACTTCCCGGCGGCGCCCTACAATTTGCAGATCGCTGGATACATCGCCGGGCTGATCG
>DATJLY010000324.1:0-8467 GCA_035509095.1 Allostellaceae bacterium
AGGCAAACGCTTCACAGGCATCATGGACGCGCCTAAACTCGCGCGATGGAGCACGAACCCGTCCTCAACTACAACTTCCCGCTCGACAAGGCGGCCGAAGACGGCGGCTGGCAGCAAGCGAACCGCTATAGCGTGTGGGTCGGCCGTCAGGCCGAAAGCGACCCGCCTTATCAGGTGCTGGAACGTCATCCGCAGGGATTGGTGCGGCTGCCGATGAAGCCGCGCCAGATGCGGCTCATCCCGGCGGGCACGCCGTTCCGCATCGCGCATCTCTTCGCGCCCTTCCGCGCGTCCGACGCCGACATGATCTATCTCCGCGTCGCGATGGAGGAAGGCGTCTATCACACGCTCTTGGCCGCGACGAGCCGCGAGGTGAAAAAGGACGATATCGTCTGGTTCTGCCCGCATTGCGGGGAAGAGATGCGGCGCGTTCCCTTTGCGACCGAGCGTCACGGCCTCGTCGCTTTCTGGCCCTTCATGCTGGACGAGGTGCGAGGCTTCAATGCGGCGACGCAGACATGCCGCGCGTGCGGCGCGGCGCATCCGCCGTGTTATGGGTTTGACGCGAAGCTCGACACGCCTGCCGAAGCACAGGCGCGGGCGGAATGGTAAGGGGACGGCGGCGATGACGATTGCGACGGCGTGCCGTTTCGACGAATTGGCGGACGGGACCGCAAAGCGCGTGATGATGGGGCAGCGGCGGATAGCGCTGGTGCGGGTCGGCAGCCGCGTCTTCGCCTGCATCGATTCCTGCCCGCACAAAGGCGGCTATTTGAGCGAGGGATGGGTCAGCGCCGCGCGACAGGAAGTGATCTGCCCCTGGCATCGCTTCCGCTTCAAGCTCGAAAGCGGCGCCAGCGCGACCAACCCCGAGCTGGTGGTCGAGACCTTCCCCGCGCGTGTCGAAAACGGCGAGATCGTGGTCGAATTGCCATGAGCGTCGTGCGGCCCTTGAGATTAGGCCTCATCCTGAGCGCAGCGAAGCGAAGCCGAAGGACGCACGGCTTCGCGTCGGTCTTTGCGGCGCTGCTCTGTGCGGCCGGCGCCTCGGCCCAGACCACATCGATGACAACGGTGCGGATGGGGGTCGTTGGCCGGCCCGATCAGGCGCCGT
The DNA here is from genome assembly GCA_035509095.1 of Allostellaceae bacterium. GTDB lineage: Bacteria > Pseudomonadota > Alphaproteobacteria > ATCC43930 > CGMCC-115725 > DATJLY01. Next base: position 1,115 of record DATJLY010000324.1, read on the forward strand.
TCGAGCTGGCGTACCGGCGCGGCTATTTCGAGAAACGCGGCATCAAGATCGAAGAGGTGCCGGGAAGTTCGGGCCAGGAATTCGCTTCGGCGCTCGCGACCGAGCAGATGCAGGTCGCGACGGGCGTGCCGAACGCGGCGCTCTTCAACGCGATGAATCGCGGCATCAATATCAGGATCGTCGCCGATTTCGCGCATCTTGGCGATGCCAAGGACCGCACCGTCTCCATCATGGTGCGCAGCGCGCTCATGGATTCGGGGCAGGTGAAGGGCCCGGCCGACCTCAAAGGCCGCATCATCGCGGCCGGCCCTTATCCCGGCCAATATCCGGACCTTTTGTGGTCGAAGGTGCTGGCGCTGGGCCATCTCGGGATCGGCGACGTGCATGTCGTGCATATGGGATTTGCCGACGCGCTGGCCGCCATGGGCTCGAACACGGTCGACGCGGCCTTCATGATCGAACCGCTCGTCACCGAGGCCGACGTCAAGAATATCGCGCGCATCCTGTTGCCGGCAGGCGCGGTCGACCAGGGCGCGGAGCTCTCGGTCGTGCTCTATTCGCCGGATTTTTCGGAGAATCTCGATCTCGGCACGCGCTTTCTTGCGGCCTTTCTCGAAGGCGCGCGCGACTATGACGATGCGTTCTTCCACGGCAAAGGCAAAGACGCGGCGATCGCGCTGCTCGCGAAATACCTGCCGGTGAAGGACCCAAAGATCTGGGAGACCTCGCGCCAATTCACCGACCTCGACGGCCGCGTCAACATCGCCGATCTGAAGCGCCAGGCCGCGTTCCTGAAGCAGCAAGGCACGGTGAGCGGACCGATCCCGGACATCGACGCGCATGTCGACGAGCGCTTTGCCAAAGGGGCTGTCGCCTTGATCGGCGCGCGCTAAATTGGACGAAACGGAGGCGCCCATGTTCCGCGAGATCACCATCGACGAGCCGATCCACAAGATCATCGACGATTGGGATTTCTTCGAGGACAAGGTGGTGGGCAAGTTCTCGACCTTCCGCCCGATCGGGCAGAACATCTTCGGCATCCGCCGCCGCGCCATCAGCCGCACCGAGATCATCGATCCCCGCAAGGGCAATGTGTCGGGCGCGCTGGAGCTTGGCCCGACCGGCATCGCGCTGGTGCCGCATCGCCCGCTCGAGGTCCATGTCACCACCGGCGGCACGCCGCATCGCGTGAAGCACAGTTTCGGGTTCTGGCACGTCAACGACATGGACGAGCTCTATCTGCCGCTGCCGAACGAGGCGGGCGATCCGCTGGGCCATATGGTGGTGATCCAGGAAGCGCCGGTCGGCAACGAGGGCGAAAGCTTCGCGTGGTATTGCGAGACATGCCTCACCATGCTGTGGGAGTTGCGCTATCCCACCGGCGCCGAAGGGTTCCAGGGATTCTGGAAGGCCGAAGAGCGGGCGGTGCGGCTCTACAACAGCGACCCGAAGCACCGGCTTTGCCCCGAATGCGGCCACGTCAACCCGATGGGCTATTGCTGGAACAAGGCCAAGGACACCGAGGAAGAGCGCGCCGCCCGCGCGATCTGGTAATCCCGTTCAGGAGACAGCGTATGAGCGACGACCGCAATCCGTGGACGCCGGAGTGGAGCAACGCCGTCTTCTCGCTCGAAGAGCGGGATCGGCGCTGGGGCAAGGTGCGCCGCCTGATGCGCGAGAACGGCATCGACCTGATCCTGTGCCTTCCCTGCACCAACAGCCATGACCGCGGCCAGGCCGATGCGCGCTATCTGACGCAGCTGGGTGAGAACAGCGACGAGACGACGGTAGCCTTCCCGATCGAAGGCGGGGTGACGGCGTGGCATTCGCGCGGTGGCGCGTGGCCCGGCTCCAACTGGTTCGCCGACATCCGCGCCACCGGGCGCGGCACCGGTGGCGCCACGTCGCTCGCCTGGATCAAGGAGAATCCGCGCTTTGCCGACGCGACCATCGCGATCGCCGGAATGGATGCGACGCCCTTGACCCATGTCCGGTCCGACGAAGGCGAGGTCAATTGGCAATCGGTCGAGAAGATCAAAAAGGGCCTGCCGAAGGCCCACATCGTCAGCGCGTCAAAGGTGCTTGGCCTCGCCCGCTGGCGCAAGAGCGTGGAAGAGATCGAGTTCCTGCGCAAGGGAACCGAGGTGGCCGAAGCGACGCTCGAGGCGATGCACAAACATACGCGTCCCGGCGTGCGCGAGCGTCACGTCTTCGCGCAGATGATGTTCGCCAATGCCGATGCCGGCGGCAGCTTCACGCCCATGTTCGGCTGGGCGACCGGCCCCAACGGCAAGACCTGGCATCGCGTCGAGCAGCCGTCGTTCCGGGTGTTCGCGCCGGGCGACGCGCTTCTCGTGGAGATCGAAGGGCGCTGGGGCGGCTATATCTCGCAGATCGACCAGACCTGCGAGCTGGGATTCTCGCGCCCGGAAAAGCGCGACGCGATGAAGCTCGCCTTCGAGGCGTTCGACCGCGTGATGGACAAGTTGAAGCCCGGCGTCACGGTGCGCGACCTGATCGCGGCGGCGCGCGTCACGGGGCTTGGCGGCCGGATCGAGACCGGCCTCGGCGGGCATGGACGCGGCACCGGCGATGACGGGCCGCTTCTCGTCGCGCGCCGGGCCGAAGGCAGCGAGGTCCTCGACCTCGTGATCGAGGAGGATTGCTCCTTCGTCATCAAGCCGTCGGCCGCATTCGACGGCGAAGGCGACTTCGCGCGCTGGGGCGACACGGTGGCCGTGACCAAATCCGGCGCCAAGCGGCTCGGCACAAGGCCGCAGGAGATGCGGGTGTTGGGCTGAGCCAGCGTTCGATCGTATGGATTGTGGTCACTCTCCTTTGTCATTGCCGGGCTTGACCCGGCAATCCATGGACCCCCGGGTCAAGCCCGGGGGTGACGACAGAAAGACCGGACCCTACCGCGACTTCCAGGGGATGAGCACGCGCTCGAGCCAGTTGAGGAGGATCGCGGTGCCGAAGCCGAGAATCGCCGAGACCAGCAGGCCCACATACATCTTTTCCACCTGGAACACCTGCCACGAGGTCCAGATCAGATAGCCGATGCCGCTTCTGGCGCCGACGAACTCCGCCGCCACGATGACGAGAAGCGCGACCCCCATGCCGAGCTTCAGGCCCGCGACGATCAGCGGCAAGGCGCCCGGCAGGGCCACGTCGACGAACATCATCCATTTGCTGGCGCCATAGTTCTTGCCGACATCGAGATAGATCTTGTCGATATTGCGCACGCCCGCGACCGTGTTGATCAGCACGAGATAGATGACCGCGGTCGCGATGATCGCGTATTTGCTTGCCTCGCCCAGCCCGAACACCATGATGAAAAGCGGCAGCACGGCGATCTTGGGGATCGGGAACGTCGCATCGACCAGGGGCTGTATGACCGCGCGGATCGGACTGAAGAGTCCCATCGCGAGGCCGACAACGACGCCCGGCACGGCGCCGATGACGAATCCGATGATGATGCGCTCGAGGCTGATCGAGAGATGCACCCACAGCTCGCCGTCGAGGATCATATTCCAGGCCTCGACGAAGATCGCGCTGGGCGCCGGGAAAAAGCGCGTGTCGACCCACCCGACCGCGGCGCCGAATTGCCACAGCAGCAGCAGCAGGACGGGAGACGTGATGGAGAGCGCGCGCTCGATCGTCGCGCGGCGCAGGAAGGGCCGCGCGGCGATGTCGGTGTCGAGATCCGCGGTGGTCGTGCTCATTCGCTCACTCCGGCTTCAGCTCGCGGCGCTTGGCCGCTTCGTCCTCGGCGATCTGGGCCGCGGCGACTTCGTCGCGGAGCAGACCCCACACGCGCCCGAACACCTCACCATAGCGGGCGCTCGATTTCACGCTGTCGACATGGCGCGGGCGCGCGAAGATGGCGCCAATGTCGATGATGTCCTTGATGCGGCCCGGACGCGCGCTCATCACGAGGATGCGGTCGGCGAGCACGATCGCCTCGTCGATGCTGTGCGTCACATAGACGACCGTCTTGCGCGTCTCTTCCCAGATGCGCAGCAGCTCGGCCTGAAGCACGAGCTTCGTCTGCTCGTCGAGCGCCGCGAACGGCTCGTCCATCAGCAGCAATTCGGGATCGTTCGCGAAGGCGCGCGCGATCGAGACGCGCTGCTTCATCCCGCCCGAAAGCTGATGCGGCAACGCATCCTCGAACCCGCCAAGGCCCACCTTGCGGATATAATCGATGGCGATCGCCCGCCGTTCGGCCCGTGGGAAGCGGCGCGCCTTCAGCCCGAACGCGACATTCTCGCGCACGGTCTTCCAGGGGAAGATGCTCTGCTCCTGAAACACCATGCTGTTGAGCGGGCGCGTTGCGCCTTCGTCGCGGGCGATGTCGATCGTGCCGGCCGACTTGGTCTCGAGCCCGGCGAGGATTCGCAGCAAGGTCGTCTTGCCGCATCCCGACGGACCGACGATGCAGAAGAACTCGCCCGCGCGGATGTCGAGGTCGATGCCGGCGAGCGCCGTCACCGGCCGCCCGCGCACGGTGAACTGCTTCTTGACGCCGCGCAGCGCGATCTTGCTGGACCCGCTCATCTGAGGCCGACCCTGAGGCCCAGAAACCGCGCCAGGAACGCGACGCCCGTCGTCAGCCCGATCACGACCACCGACACGACCGCGGCCTCTTCCGAGCGGCCGTCGATCATGTAGTCGAGCTGCAACAGCGACAGGGTCTTCGTCGCATTGGTCGCGAGCAGCGCGACGCTCGCGATGTCGCGCGTGGCGGCGATGAAATTGACGACGCCCACCAAGACGAGGGTCGGCATCAGGATCGGCATGACCACGTGCCGGAATCCGTACCACCACGACGCGCCGCTCGTCCGCGCCGCCTCTTCGAGGCCGGCGCCAAGCTGGATCATCGCCGCCTTGAGGATCTGCACGCCCAAGGTCATGCCGGCGATCACCGTCGCGAGGATCATCAGCGGGATGGTGCCGTACATCGCCTTCAACAGCGGGTTGCCGAGAAACACGTAGAGGAGCCCAACGCCCAGGAGAATGCCCGGAATGGCGAACGGCAGCCACGACAGGAAATCGAGCGCGCCACGCCCGGCATAGCGCGAGCGCACCGTGAAATAGGCGATGAGCGAGCACAAGACGATCGACAGCGCGGCGGCGCCGCCCGCAAGCTCGACCGTGTTGAGGAGCGACTGCCCGAAGAAATCGCCTGTCAGCACGTCGTGCCAGTGCGACAGGGTCCAGGGCCTGGGGATGTTGAAGAAGCCGAACAGCTTCATGCAGCTCGCCGCAACGAGGAACGTGACCGGCAGCACCGTGATCGTGAGCGCGAGGGTGGCCACCGCCGCGAAAGCGGGCCAGCGCCAGCGTCCGAGCGGCGTCGGATCACTGCGCTCGCGGCCGGTGACCGAGGTGTAGTCGGTGCGGTTCATCAGCCATCGGTGCAGGAAGATGAGCGGAGTAATGACCAGGAATCCGATGGCCGCAAGCGCCGTGGCCGGCGCGAATTCGGGCGGCACCTGCGCCACGAGGATATAGATCTTGGTGCCGAACACCCAGAAATTGAACGGCGGACCCAGCACCATCTCGATCTCGAAGGTCTGCATCGCCCGGATCACCGACAGGACCAGCACGGTGAGGATCGCGGGCGCCGCGGCGGGAATCACGATCCGCACCAAGGTTTGCCAGCGGCCGGCTCCGGAGCACCGCGCCGCCTCCTCGAACGAGGCATCGAGGTTGCGGAAGATCGGCGTCAGCAGCATCACCTTGATCGACAGCGCCGCGGTGCTGAGATGCGTCCACACAATGCCCCAGAAGGAATAGATGTTGAAGGGCGCCTTGGCGACAAACGGCAGCGATAGCGCAAGCTTGTTCAAAAGCCCGCTTTGCGGATCGAGCAGCACGATCCATCCCAAGGTCACCGACAGCGACGGCAGGAAGAACGTCACCCAGAACATGAATTCGAGCGCCCCGCGCGCCGGCAGGTCGGTCCGCGCGAGAAGCCACGACAGCAGCACCGCGATCGGCAAAGAGATCGTCTCGTTCGCGAGCAGCACCCGAAGCGTGTTCTCGATCGCGCCGCGCATGCCCGGATCGGCGAGCGCCACGCGCCACCCTTCGAGGCTCCAATGGCGCGGCTGTCCGATCGCGCCGGCGACGAAGCTGTTCACCAGGATCACGAGGACGGGATAAAGGACGAAGACCGCGACGAACCCCAGCAGCATCAGGAACACCAGATGCTGCCCCTCGATCCGTCCGGCGCGCCGGCGCCAGGCCATCGCCGCATCCGCCGCCGTCATTTGGGCCACACTTGCGCCGCATCCTTGGCAAGCGCCAGCGCGACCTTGTCGCCCGCGTGCAACGCGATGTCGGGTGGCGCATAGACCAGCACCCGCTCGGTACCGAGCCGCACGTCGCATTCCGACCGCTCGCCCTGATAGAGCACGGCCTCGACCGTGCCGTCGAGCGTAGCGACCGAGGCACATTCGTCGCCGCGCGCGATGCGGACCGCCTCGGGCCGCAGCGAGACCTCGACCGCCGCGCCGATCGACGGCGCGGGACCCGCGGGCGCCGGGCACTCGATCACGGACTCTGCCGCGCATGCCATCGCGACCGCGACCCGGCCATGGGCGGCGCCGCGCACGATCCCGGCGAGGATCACCGACTTCCCCAGGAAGTCGCGCACGAAGCGGGTTTCCGGCCGCTCGTAGAGGTCGCGCGGCGTGCCGACCTGCTCGATCCGCCCCTGGTTCAGCAGCGCGATCCGGTCGGACAGGCTCAACGCCTCGGTCTGGTCGTGCGTGACATAGACGAGGCTCAGGCCCAGCCGTGCCTGCAGCAGCCTCAGCTCCACGCGCATCTGCTCGCGCAGCTTCACGTCGAGATTGCTCAACGGCTCGTCGAGGAGGAGCAGCGCCGGTTCGTGAATGAGCGCGCGAGCGAGTGCCACGCGCTGTTGCTGGCCGCCGGATAGCCGCGTCGCCGGCCGATCCTCGAGGCCCCCGAGGCCGATCATGGCGAGCGCGTCGCGCACGCGGCGTTGGCACTCGGACGCGGGCACGCGCCGAACCTTCAGCGGAAAGGCGACATTCTGCGCCACCGTCATGTGCGGCCAGATGGCATAGGACTGGAACACCATGCCGATCTTGCGCCGTTCCGGCGGCACGTTGATCCCCGCCTCGACCGACAAGACCGGTACGCCATCGAACGAGATCTCGCCGGCATCGGGCATCTCGAGCCCGGCGATCATGCGCAAGGTCGTCGTCTTGCCGCATCCGCTTGGGCCCAGCAAGGTCAGCGCCTCGCCCTTCGCGACCTCGAAGGACAGATTGTCCACGGCCGCAACGGGACCGAACGACTTGCTCAGCCGGTCCA
>DATJLY010000325.1:0-15019 GCA_035509095.1 Allostellaceae bacterium
CTGATCGAAGCGAGCGACACGACCGCCGTCTGCACGCCCCCTTTGTCCATCTCCTCGAGCGACATCTGGGGCGACCATTGCTGCATGGTGGGGAAATGGGGGACGTGATGGGCGTCCTCCCAATCGTCCTGCGCCTTCAGGTATTCCGGCGCCCAGAAATGGTGGTGCAGGTCGATGACGCCCTTATGCGTCGGGGCGGCAGCGGCGGGGCGCCCCCACCCCATCGACGCGGCCCCCGCGGCGGCGGCAAGCGACCCCAGCACGGCGCGCCGCGACGGCGCGGCCAGCGAACCTTTACCTGTCATGGCATTTACTCCCGTCCTTCGAAGGGCCGTTCTCTCGGTCGCGGCCCGTTTTCGGTCCGCATCATGCCGTGAAGCGCCAAGACTGGTAAAGGCCCATCGAACTTTTGCCGCGGCGTCGGACGCGCTATAAGGCGCCATGACCGATAACTCGAGGGTTGGGCGATGAGCGTGCGTCCCTATCGCGACATTCAGCGCAGGCGCTGCCGCAAGGTTTATGTGGGCAAGGTGCCGGTCGGCGGCGACGCCCCCATCACCGTGCAGTCCATGACCAACACGCTGACCCATGACGTGAAGGCGACGGTGGCGCAGATCCAGGCGTTGGAGCGCGCCGGCGCCGACATCGTGCGCGTCTCCTGCCCGGATCAGGAATCGGCGCTCGCCTTGAAACAGATCGTGCGCGAGGTGAGCGTGCCGATCGTCGCCGACATCCATTTCCACTACAAGCGCGCGATCGAGGCGGCCGAAAGCGGCGCCGCCTGCCTGCGCATCAATCCCGGCAATATCGGCTCGGCCGAGCGGGTGCGCGACGTGGTGAAGGCGGCAAAGGACCATAATTGCTCGATGCGGATCGGCGTCAATGCGGGCTCGCTCGAGCGGGACCTGCTCGAGAAATACGGCGAGCCGTGTCCCGACGCGATGGTCGAGAGCGCGCTCCATCATGCCAGGATTCTCGAGGACAATGATTTCTTCGAGTTCAAGATTTCGTGCAAGGCGTCGGACGTGTTCCTTGCCGTCGCGGCCTATCAGCAGCTTGCCGACGCGTGCGACTATCCGCTCCATCTCGGCATCACCGAAGCCGGCGGGCTGATGGGCGGCACGGTCAAGTCGGCGATCGGCATGGGCTCGCTTCTATGGGCCGGGATCGGCGACACGATCCGGGTCTCGCTTTCGGCCGACCCGGTCGAGGAGATCAAGGTCGGGTTCGACATCCTGAAGTCGCTGGGCTTGCGCCGGCGCGGCGTCACCATCATCTCGTGCCCCTCTTGCGCGCGTCAGCAATACGAGGTGATCAAGACGGTCGCGGCGCTGGAAGAGCGCCTGGCGCACATCACGACGCCCATGACGCTCTCGGTCATCGGCTGCGTCGTGAACGGCCCGGGCGAGGCGCGCGAGACCGATATCGGCTTTACGGGCGGCGGCAACGGGACCCACCAGGTCTATCTGGGGGGCATCCCGGCGCACCGGCTGAAGGATCAGTCGATCGTCGATCATCTCGTTGATCTGGTTGAGAAAAAGGCCGCCGAGATCGAGCGCGCCAAGGCCGCGGAAGCGCCCGCCGAGGCCGCGGCCGGTTAACAATTGTCGTGAATCCGCTGCAGCCGGTTCGCGGCACCCAGGACCTTCTGCCGGCCGCGCACCGCCGCCACCGCGCCATCGTCGAGACCGCCCGCTCGCTCGCCGAGCGGTTCGGCTATGCCGAGGTCGCGACCCCGATCTTTGAATTCACCGAGGTGTTCGCCCGCCCGATCGGCGAGGCGACCGACATCGTGCAGAAGGAGATGTATAGCTTCCGCGACCGCGGCGGCGACGAGATCACCTTGCGGCCGGAATATACGGCGGGCCTGGTCCGCGCGGTCGTCTCCAACGGGCTGACGCAAAGCCTGCCGCTGAAGCTCTTCGCACAAGGGCCGATGTTCCGCTACGAGCGGCCGCAAAAGGGCCGCTTCCGCCAGTTCCATCAGCTCGATGTCGAGCTCATCGGCGTGGCGCAGCCCTTGGGCGATGTCGAGGTGATCGCGCTGGGCGCCGCGATCCTCGAGGCGCTGGGCGTGCTCGGCAGGACCGAGCTCGAGATCAACACGCTGGGCGACACCGAAAGCCGAAGCGCCTATCGCGCGGCGCTCGTCGAGTATTACGAGCGGCGGCGCGACGCCTTGAGCGAAGAGAGCCGCGATCGCCTCGGCCGCAACCCGCTGCGGATCCTCGATTCGAAGGACCCGGGCGACAAGCGCGTCAACGAAGAGGCGCCCTCGTTTGCGGCCTATCTCACCCCTGATGCGCGGCGCTTCTTCGATGAGGTGCTGGCCGGGCTCGACAAGATCGGCATCGCCTATCGCCTCGCGCCCCGTCTGGTGCGCGGCCTCGACTATTACTGCCACACCGCCTTCGAGTTCGTGACCGAGACGCTTGGTGCACAAGGAACGGTGCTGGGCGGCGGCCGCTATGACGGGCTGATGGGCGTGATGGGCGGGCCCGAGACGCCCGGCGTTGGCTGGGCCGCGGGCATCGAGCGCCTGGCGCTCATGGTGGACGAGCCGCCAGCGCCCCCGCGCCCCATCGCGCTGGTGCCGCTGGGCGATGCGGCGGAGGCGGCGGCGCTCGGGCTCGCACACGAGCTGCGGCGCGAAGGCTACGCCGTCGAGCTCGGATATTCCGGCAATCTGCGCCGCCGTCTGCAGCGCGCCGACAAGATCAACGCGCGCGCGGCCGTGATCCTTGGCGAGGATGAGCTGCAGCGCGGCGCCGCGGCGCTGCGCGACCTCGACACCAAGGAGCAGGTCGAGGTTCCGCTCGCCGCCCTCAAGGAGCGGCTCCAGGCGTTCCGCTGATGCGGCATCGATGACCGTGCGCCCTTCGACTGCGCGCTGCGCGCTCCGCTCAGGGTGAGGTGAAATTTGGACGGCATCACAAAGGTCCTCATCCTGAGCGGAGCGCGCCGCGCGCAGTCGAAGGACGCACCGCCACCGCCCCATCGCTAGCGCATCGGCGATGGCCGCCCCTCTCGTCCTTGTCGGCGCCGATCATCGCACCAGCCCGGTGGCGCTGCGCGATCGCTTCGCGTCGGTCGAGGGCGATGTCGATGGCGCGCTCGAGGCGCTGCGCGAGGCGGGCGGGCGCGAGGGGGTGCTGATCGCGACCTGCGACCGGATCGAGCTAGCAAGCCATGACGAGCGCGCCGTCGCCGCCTTCCCGCCGCTCGTCGCCGCCTATACCGGCGTCGCGCGCGACGCCGTTGCGGCCGCGCTCTATCGCCATGAGGACGAAGGGGCGCTGAGGCATCTCTTCGCCTTGTCGAGCGCGCTTGCGAGCGCCGTCATCGGCGAGCCGCACGTGCTGGGCCAGGTCCGCGCAGCGCACCGCACCGCGTCCGAGCTCGGTTTCGTCGGTCCGGCGCTCGAAAGCGCGTTTCTTGGCGCCTTCGCCTGCGCGCGGCGGGTGCGGCGCGAGACCGGCATCGCCGCGCAGCCGGTCTCGATCGCCGCGGCCGCACTCGATCGCGCGCGCGAGATTCATGGCGATCTCGACCGCTGCACCGCGCTTCTTCTGGGTCCGGCCGAGATGGGCGAGATGATGGCCGAGCGGTTTCGTGCCGCGGGCGTCGCGCGCCTTGTCGTGTGCGGACCGGTGCCGCGCGCCGAGCGCGCCGCGGCGCGGCTTTCCTGCCACCACGCCCCGCTCGAGGATCTGGGCGATGCGCTCGCGAGCGCGGACATCGTCATCTCGGCGCTTGGCACGCGGCGCATGGTGCTGACACCGGCGCTTTTGACCGCGACGTTGCGCCGGCGCCCGCGGCGCCCCATCTTCGTGATCGACGCGGCAGTGCCGCCCGATGCCGATCCGGCGATCAACGCGATCGACGGCGTGTTCCTCTACGATCTCGCCGATCTCGAGCGCGTCGCCGTCACCGGGCGCGAGACGCGAGCCGCCGCCGCCGCCGATGCCTGGCGCATCGTCGGCGACGAGCTGGCTGCCTTTCGCGCCCGTTCGCTCGCGCGGCGCGCGGTGCCCGCGGTGACGGCCCTGCGGCAGCATTTCGAGGCGGTGCGCGCCGAGGTGATGGCCGAGCGCGGACTCGACGCGGACGCGGCGACGCGGCTCCTGGTGAACCGGCTCCTGCACGCGCCGTCGGAAACGCTGCGCGACCTGGCCGGGCACGAAGCGGACGCGATGGCGATCGAGACCATGGTACGCCGGCTCTTCGCGTTGCCCCGCACGGAGGATGAAGGGTGAGCGACAGCGGCCTCGAGGCAAAGCTCGATCGTGTGGTGCGGCGTCACGCCGAGCTTGCCGACACGCTTGCCGATCCGGCGCGGCTCGGCGGCGACTTCGCGCGCCTCTCGAAGGAATATAGCGACCTGACGCCACTCGTGGAGCGGATCGGCGTGCTCACGAAGGCACGTGCCGAGCGTGCCGACCTCGAGCAGCTTGCCGGCACCGCAGACCCGGAGATGCGCGCGCTTGCCGCGGGCGAACTCGCCACGCTCGATCAGCGCCTGCCGGGACTCGAGAACGAAGTGCGGCTCATGCTGCTGCCGAAAGACGAAGCGGACGCCCGCAACGCGATCCTCGAGTTGCGGGCGGGCACCGGCGGCGATGAAGCAGCGCTGTTTGCTGCCGACCTGTTCCGGATGTATCAGAAATACGCGGCGCTCCATGGGTGGCGCTTCGAGGTGATGGAGGTGTCGGAGACCGGCATCGGAGGCTTCAAGGAAGCGATCGCCGCCGTCACCGGCCGCAACGTGTTCGAACGGCTCAAATTCGAGTCTGGCGTCCATCGGGTGCAGCGCGTGCCCGAAACCGAAGGGTCGGGCCGGATCCACACCTCGGCCGCGACCGTCGCGGTGCTGCCCGAGGCCGAGGAAGTGGACATCCAGATCGACGACAAGGACCTGCGGATCGACGTTTTCCGGTCGAGCGGCCCGGGCGGCCAATCGGTCAACACGACCGACAGCGCGGTCCGTATCACGCATCTGCCGACCGGCCTCGTGGTCTCGCAGCAGGACGAGAAGTCGCAGCACAAGAACAAGGCCAAGGCGATGAAGGTGCTGCGTGCCCGGCTCTACGAGCGCGAGCGCCAGGCGGCCGACGCCGCGCGCGCGTTGACGCGCAAGACCCAGGTCGGCAAGGGTGACCGCTCCGAACGTATTCGCACCTACAACTTCCCACAGGGCCGCGTCACCGATCACCGCATCAACATGACGCTCTACAAGATCGACAAGGTGATGAGCGGCGAAGCGCTCGACGAATTCATCGAAGCGCTGATCGCCGAGGACCAGGCGGCGCGGCTCGCGGAGGCGGAATGACCGCAACGATCGGCAGCGCCGTTGCCGACGCGGCCGCGCGGCTCGCAGCTCACGGCATCGAGTCGCCGCGACGCGACGCCCGGCTTCTCGTCGCGCTGGCATCGGGCTTGGATGACGCCGTCGTGTTGGGCTATCCCGAGCGCCCGCTGGTCCCGCCTGCCTCACGGCAGCTTGCGCTGTTTCTCGAGCGCCGGCTCAAAGGCGAGCCCATCTCCCGGCTCGCCGGCCGACGCGAATTTTGGAGCCTCGACTTCGCGCTGTCCCCCGACACGCTCGACCCGCGGCCCGACAGCGAAACCATCGTGGAAGCGGCGCTCGACCGGATCGCCGATCGGAATGCCCGCCTGTCGATCCTCGATCTCGGCACCGGCACCGGTTGCCTGCTTCTGGCGCTACTGTCGGAGCTGCCTTGCGCCTGGGGCATAGGCGTCGACATCGTGCCGGGAGCGGCTCTGTTGGCGCGGCGAAACGCCGCAGCGATCGGCTTGGAACCACGGGCTTTTTTCGCCGTTGGGGATTGGAGTGAGGCGGTTTCGGGCCGCTTCGACGTGGTGGTCGCGAACCCGCCATACATCGCTTCGGGCGCAATCGCCCAGCTCGCGCCGGAAGTTGCACAGTTCGATCCCAGAACGGCACTCGATGGCGGCGCCGACGGCTTGCAGGCCTATCGCGCGATCGCGCCGGACCTGGCAAAGAGATTGGCGCCCGCTGGGTTCGCGTGCATCGAGGTGGGCGCCGGGCAAGCCGACCAGGCCGCCGCAATTTTCGTCCGGGCAGGACTTGATCCGGTCGGGCGGCGTAGCGATATGGCAGGGCTAGAGCGTTGCCTCATCCTCGCGCGTACGAAAAAAACTGTTGGAATTAGCAGCCTTCTTGTCTAGGGTGACGGTGACCTAACGAGATAGAGCCAGTGGCTCTCGCGCCTTCGGGGCGCCGGTCCTGTCCCTGCCGATGAAGGTGGTGCCCGTCCGGATGAGACGGCTACCCGGGACAATTGCGCAACAAACATGTCGTGACCCATGCATCGCGATTTCAAGGGCGTCATGAGACCAGGTCAGAATAAGCGGTCTCGCAACCGCAATAACAACAACAACATGAATGGCAACAACCCCAACAACCGGCAACGTCCGCCGCACCGGATTCAGACCTTCGAAAGCAGCGGACCGAGCGTGAAGATCCGCGGCAACGCGTATCAGGTGTTCGAGCGCTACATTGCGCTCGCGCGCGAGGCCGCCTCGTCCGGCGACCGCATCGCGGCCGAGAACCTTTATCAGCACGCCGAGCATTATTTCCGTGTGATGAACGCTAACGGCGAAGCTCACGGCAACCCGTACGGCCAGCGGCCGATGACGCCGGCGGATACCGAGATGGGTCCGGATCTCGACGGTGATCCCAACGAGCCGGTCGCGGCCCAGCCGCCCGCAACGCCCGAGCCGGAAGCGCCGCAAGGCTGACCCTCGACTCGCCCTTGTTCCGGGCGGGAAGCGGCCCCATATCGGAGTGTGAAGGACGCAAGCCGTTGCCTCGAAGAGGGACGGATGTGTCGGTTCATCAGATGGGGTCGATATGGACTTCGAAAAGTATACGGAGCGCTCGAAGGGCTTCGTGCAGGCGGCACAGACTTTGGCGCAACGGCGCGGCCATCAGCAGCTCACGCCGGATCATCTCCTCAAAGTATTGCTCGACGACAAAGAAGGGCTTGCGGCCAACCTGATTCGCGCCGCGGGCGGCGATCCGCGCGCGGTGCTGGCGACGACCGAGGCCACGCTCGATCGCTTGCCGCGCGTCGAAGGCGGCGGTGCCGGCCAGGTCTATCTCTCTCCCGAGATCAACCGGCTTTTCGCCGAGGCGGAGAAGATCGCCGAGAAGGCCGGCGACAGCTTTGTCACCGCGGAGCGGCTGCTTCTCGCGATGACGCTGCTGAAGGATTCATCCGCCGCGAAGGCTCTCGCCGCGCAGGGCATCGGCGCGCAGAACCTCAACCGCGCGATCGAGGACATCCGCAAGGGGCGCAAGGCCGACACCGCGAGCGCCGAGGACGGCTATGACGCGCTCAAGAAATACGCCCGCGACCTGACGCGCGATGCGCGCGATGGCAAGCTCGACCCCGTGATCGGGCGCGACGAGGAAATTCGCCGCACCGTGCAGGTCCTGTCGCGGCGCACCAAGAACAACCCGGTCCTGATCGGCGAGCCGGGTGTCGGCAAGACCGCCATCGTCGAAGGGCTGGCGCTCAGAATCGCGCATGGCGACGTCCCCGAGAGCCTCAAGGAGAAGCGCCTGCTGGCGCTCGATCTCGGCGCTCTGGTCGCCGGCGCCAAATTCCGCGGCGAGTTCGAAGAGCGCCTGAAGGCGGTCCTGGCCGAGATCACCGCCGCCGAAGGCGAGATCATCGTCTTCATCGACGAGCTTCACACCCTTGTCGGCGCCGGCAAGGCCGAGGGCGCGATGGACGCGTCCAACATGCTGAAGCCGATGCTGGCGCGCGGCGAGCTCCATTGCGTCGGCGCCACGACGCTCGACGAATACCGCAAGCATATCGAGAAGGACGCGGCCCTCGCGCGGCGCTTTCAGCCGGTCTATGTGAGCGAGCCGACGGTCGAAGATACGATCTCGATCCTGCGCGGCATCAAGGAGAAATACGAACTGCACCACGGGGTGCGGATCACCGACGGCGCGATCGTCGCGGCCGCGACCTTGTCCAATCGCTACATCACCGACCGGTTCCTGCCGGACAAGGCGATCGATCTCATGGACGAGGCGGCTTCGCGCTTGCGCATGGAAGCGGAATCGAAGCCCGAGGAGATCGACGAGCTCGACCGGCGCATCCTGCAGCTCAAGATCGAGCGCGGCGCGCTCGAGAAAGAGCACGATGCGGCTTCGCGCGACCGGCTCGGGAAGCTCGTCGAGGAGCTGACCGATGCCGAAAAGCAGTCGGCCGAGCTCACCGCGCAGTGGCGCGCCGAAAAGGACAAGATGGCGGGCGCCCAGAAGCTCAAGGAGCAGCTCGAACAGGCGAAGGGCGAGCTCGAGCAGGTGCAGCGCAAAGGCGACTACACGCGCGCCGGCGAGCTCACCTACGCGACGATCCCGACGCTCGAGCGCAAGCTCAAGGAGGCCGAGGAGGCGGAGAGCCATCGCATGATCGAGGAGGCGGTGACCGATCAGCACATCGCCGCCGTCGTATCGCGCTGGACCGGCGTGCCGGTCGACAAGATGCTGGCTGGCGAGCGCGAGAAGCTGCTTGCGATGGAATCCAACTTGCGCCGCCGCGTGGTGGGACAAGACGAGGCGGTGGTGGCGGTCTCGAACGCGATCCGCCGTGCCCGCGCCGGACTGCAGGACCCGAACCGGCCGATCGGCTCGTTCCTGTTCCTGGGCCCGACCGGCGTCGGCAAGACCGAGCTCGCGAAGGCGCTCGCCGAATTCCTGTTCGACGACGAAGCCGCGATGATCCGCGTCGACATGTCGGAGTACATGGAGAAGCATTCGGTCGCGCGTCTTATCGGCGCGCCCCCGGGCTATGTCGGCTATGACGAAGGCGGCGCCTTGACCGAGGCGGTGCGGCGCCGGCCCTACCAGGTGATCCTCTTCGACGAGATCGAAAAGGCGCACCCGGACGTGTTCAACGTGCTTCTGCAGGTGTTGGATGACGGTCGCCTCACCGACGGGCAGGGCCGCACGGTCGATTTCCGCAACACGCTGATCGTGCTGACCTCGAACATCGGCAGCGAAGTCCTGGCGAGCCTGCCCGAAGGTCGCGACATCTCGACCGTGCGCGAGCGCGTGATGGAGATGGTGCGCGCGGCATTCCGGCCCGAATTCCTGAACCGGCTCGACGAAATCCTCGTGTTCCGCCGCCTGTCGCGCGACGACATGACGGGCATCGTCGATATCCAGCTCGCGCGCCTCGACAAGCTTCTCGCCGACCGCAAGATCGTGCTGAAGCTCGACGACGCGGCGCGCCGGTGGCTGGCCGAAACCGGCTACGATCCGGTCTACGGCGCGCGGCCCTTGAAGCGGGTGATTCAGCGCTCGCTGCAAAACCCGCTGGCCGAGGCCATCCTCGAAGGCCGCATCGCCGATGGCGAGACGGTCCCCGTCACCAGCGGCGAAGGTGGGCTCGTGATCGGCAGCACGGTCGCGAAGGCAGCCGAATAAAGCGTCCCCTCACCGCGCCCGCGCGAGATCCGGCGCGAGCGCGGTGGGCACTCTCCCGACGGCCCTGGCATATCGTGGCATGCGGTTTGCTTAGCCCCGACCAGGGCAATCTGCTGGAGGATGCCATGACCCGAGGAGACCTGACCGACAAGATTTGTGCGCAAAAGCGCGCCAAAGGCCTAACATGGAAAGCGATAGCCGCGGCGATCGGGCCGTTGTCGCCGCTCTATTACACGGCCGCGCTCTTGGGACAGATGAAGCTCTCGCATGCGGAGGCGGGCGCGGCCGGCCGGATGCTCGGCCTTACCGAAGACGAAACGGCACTGCTCGAGGAAATACCCTATCGCGGCTCGCTTCCGACCGCGGTGCCGACCGATCCCTTGATCTACCGCTTTTACGAGCTGGTGCAGGTGTACGGCACGACCTGGAAGGCGCTGATCCAAGAAGAATTCGGCGATGGCATCATGAGTGCCATCGACTTCGACATGGCGCTTGAGCGCCAGCCCGACCCGAAGGGCGATCGGGTGCGCATCACCATGAGCGGCAAATTCCTGCCCTATAAACAGTATTGAGTCACGAAAGCTCGCTCGCCCAGTCGCGCGTCTCGATGATCTCCTTGAGCCGGGCGAGGAACGACGCCGAATAGGCGCCATCGAAGGCGCGGTGATCAAAACTTTGGCCGACCACGGCGACGGGCCGTGCGGCGATCGCGTCGCCATGCGCGGTCCCGACCACGACCGGGCGCTTTGCCACCGCATCCATGGACAGGATCGCGACCTGCGGCGCATTGATGATCGGGGTGGTGAACAGCGTGCCGAAGCGGCCATTGTTCGAGATCGTATAGGTGCCGCCCTCGATGTCCGCCGGCCCGAGCTTGCCGGTGCGCGCCTTCTCGACCTGGCGCGCGATCGCCTTGGCAAGGCCGCCCGCCGTCATCTCGTCCGCATGCGCGACGACCGGCACCACCAGCCCCTCATGCGCGAGATCGACCGCGATGCCGAGATGGATGTCGCGGCGCAACGCCAACTGCTTCTCGAAGACCGCGTTGACGCGCGGGAAATCGGCGATCGCGAGGCACACCGCGCGCGCGACGAACGGCAGATAGGTGAGCGCGACGCCGTGCCGCTCCGCAAATCGCGCCTTGGTCTCCTCGCGCGCCCGCGCCACGGCCGAGAAATCGATCTCCACCGCCTGGAATACGTGCGGGATGGTGCGCCACGCCTCGCTGAGCCGCGCCGCCGTTTGTGCGCGGATGCGGTTGAGCGGCAGCACCTGATCGCCCGCGCGCTGCGGCCTCGCTGCCGGTGCAGGCGCAGGCGCCCCTATGACGTCGGCCGCGACGATGCGGCGTCCGCCACGCGCGTGCACGGCTTCGGCAATCGCCGCCAGATCGAGCTTGCCCTCGCTGGCGAGGCGCCGGGCAAGAGGCGTCACTTTGAGGCCCAAGGGTCCATCCGCCGTGCCGTAGGACCGGGCCGAGGTGCGCACCTCCTCGAAAGCGGCAAGCGGCGTGCCGCCATTCGCCTTTACCTGCCGGGCCGCCCCGCTCTCGCCCAGCACCGCGAGCACGGTGCCGACCGGCACGGTCGTACCGGCCGCGACACGGATCTCGCTCAGCACGCCGCTTTCGATCGCTTGGATCTCCATCGTCACCTTGTCGGTTTCGATTTCGAGAAGCGCGTCGCCGGCCGCGACCTTGTCGCCGACCGACTTGAACCAGGACGCGACCTTACCTTCGGCGACCGTCTCCCCAAGCTGGGGCATCAGCACGTCCATGACGCGCTACCAGGTGAGCGAGACGTACTGCGTCTCCAGATATTCCATCATGCCTTCATGCGCGCCTTCGCGGCCGAGCCCGGATTGCTTGGCACCGCCGAACGGCGCCGCCGGATCGGACACGACGCCGCGATTGAGGCCGACCATGCCGGACTCGAGCCTCTCGGTGACGCGCATGCCGCGCGCCATGTCGCGCGTGTAGAGATAAGCGACGAGCCCATATTCGGTCGCGTTGGCCTTGGCGATCGCTTCGTCCTCGGTCCGGAACGTCTGAACCGGCGCGACCGGCCCGAAAATCTCCTCGTTGAGACAGCGGGCGCCATCAGGCACGTTCACGAGCACGGTCGGCGGATAATAGAAGCCCTTGCCGGAAGGCAGCGTACCGCCGCAGACCGCGCGGGCGCCTTTTCCGACCGCGTCGGCCACGAGGTCGGCGACCTTATCTCGCGTGTCGGCATTGACGAGCGGCCCGACAGCGACGCCGTCCTCGAGCCCGTTGCCGACCTTCAGCGCGCGCATCTTCGCCGCGAATTTCTCGACGAAGGCATCATGGACCTTCTCGTGCACGTAGAAGCGATTGGCCGACGTGCAAGCCTCGCCCATGTTGCGCATCTTGGCGATCATCGCACCTTCGACCGCGGCATCGATGTCGGCATCCTCGAACACCAGGAACGGCGCGTTGCCGCCCAATTCCATCGCCGGCCGCACCACGTTGTCGGCGGCTTCGTGGAGCAGCCGGCGCCCCACCTCGGTCGACCCGGTGAAAGAGATGACGCGCACCCGCGGATCGCGCAGCATCGCGCGGACCACGGCTCCGGATTTACGCGACGGCAGAATGTTGACCGCGCCCGCCGGCACGCCGGCCTCGGTCAGCAACTCGGCGATGGCGAGCATCGTGAGCGGCGTTTCCGACGCCGGCTTCAGCACCATGGTGCAGCCGGCGGCAAGCGCCGGCGCGATCTTGCGCGTGCCCATGGCGGCGGGAAAATTCCATGGCGTCACCATCACCGCAACGCCGGCGGGCTTGTGATGCACCAGGATGCGGGCGCCGGTCGACGGCGCGCGCGAGACCTCGCCGATATTGCGCGGCGCCTCTTCGGCATACCAGCGGAAGAATTCGGCGGCATAGGCCGCTTCGGCGCGCGAATCGGAAAGCGCCTTGCCGTTCTCGCGCGTCATGAGCCGCGCGAAATATTCCTTCTTCGCGTTGAAAAGCTCGAACGCCTTGCGCAGCACCTCGCCGCGTTCGCGCGGCGTGCGGCCGGCCCAGCCCTCGAACGCGGCCGCTGCCGCGTCGACCGCGGCGATCGCGTCCTCCGTGGTGCCGTCCGCGACCGAGGCGATAACCTGCTCGGTCGCGGGATCGTAGACGTCGAACCGGCCGCCGTCGGAAGCGGGGCGGAACGTGCCGCCGATATAGAGATCGGTCGGCGCGTCGATCGCTGGCTCGTTCTTCATGGCGTGCTCCTCAGGGTTTGAGGGTGCGGCGGATCTTGTCGACGATCCGCGGCACCGTCGGCAACGCGAGATCCTCGAGATTGTCGGCCGCGGGAAGCGGAATGTGCGGGGTGGTGATGCGCACGATCGGGCCGTCGAGGTCCCAGAAGGCCTCGTCCGCGACGATCGACGCGATCTCGGCGCCCCAACCGCAAAGGCGCGGATTTTCCTCGACCGTGAAAAGATGCCCGGTGCGCGCGACCGAGCCAAGGATGGTCTCGGTGTCGAGCGGCACGAGCGAGCGCACATCGATCACCTCAAGCGAGATGCCGTCCTCGCGGTCCAGGATCTCGGCCGCCTCGAGCGCGCGCGGAACCATGAGCGCAAGCGCCAGCACGCTGGCGTCGCGTCCGGGACGCGCGACCGCGGCGCGACCGAGCCGATCGACGATCTCGCCCTCCGGCACTTCGCCCTTGGTCGGATAAAGCGACTTGTGCTCGAAGAAGATCACCGGATCGGGATCGCGCACCGCGGCGGCCAAGAGCCCGATCACGTCGCGCGGCGTCGAGGGCGCCACGACTTTCAGGCCCGGGATCATCATGGCCCAGTTCTCGACCGACTGGCTGTGCTGCGCGCCAAAGCGCGAGCCGGCGCCGTTGCCGGTGCGCACCACCAGCGGGCATTTCACCTGCCCGTTCGACATGTAGCGCGATTTCGGGAACTCGTTCGCGATGTAGTCGAAGCAAACCGCCAGAAAGTCCGAGAACATGATCTCGGCGATCGGCTTCAAGCCCGTCATCGCGGCCCCCATCGCGGCGCCGAGGATCGCCTGTTCGGAGATCGGCGTGTCGCGCACGCGCGTCGGGCCGAACTGCTCCAAGAGCCCGACCGTCGCCTTGAAGACGCCGCCCGCGCCGGCCACGTCCTCGCCCAGGAACACGACATCGGGATCGCGCGCCATCTCCTGCGCGATGCCGCGCGCGACCGCGTCGCGATAGGTCAGTTCCGCCATGCCCAGCCCCCATCGGCATAGACATCGGTGGTGAGGATCTCGGCCGGCGGCGGCGGTGCCGCCTTGCAGGCCTCGGTCGCCTCGTCGACCTTGCGCCTTGAGTCGCGCTCGATGCGCGCGATCGCGGCCTCGGCGATCCCGAACTCGCCAAGCCGCTTGCGATAGAGCTTCACCGGGTCGCGCTTCATCCATTCCTCGAGCTCGCCGGGCGGCCGGTATTTGGCGGGATCGGCGCGCGAATGGCCGCTGTGGCGATAGGTGAGGCACTCGACGAGCGAAGGTCCCGATCCCGCGCGCGCCCGCGCATAGGCCGTGCGCGCGGTGCGATAGACGATGTCGGCATCATTGCCGTCGATGACGATGCGCTCGAGCCCATAGCTTGCGGCGCGGTCGGCGGCCGGATGCTCGACCGCGGTGACGCTCCCGATCGGCGTATATTCCATGTAGAGATTGTTCTCGCACACAAACACGACCGGCAGCTTCCACACCGCGGCGAGATTGAGCGCTTCGTGGAAGGCGCCGATATTGGTCGTGCCGTCGCCGAAGAAGCACACCGAGACGTCTTTCTCGCGTTTGTACTGCGCGCGCCAGGCGGCGCCGCACGCGATCGGTAGATGCCCGCCGACGATGGCGTAGGAGCCCATCACCCCATGCTTCACCGAGGTCAGGTGCATCGAGCCGCCCTTGCCGCGCATCAACCCGTTGTCGCGCTGCATCAGCTCGCCCAGCACGTCCGCCATCGGCACGCCGCGCGCCAGCGTGTGCGCATGCCCGCGATAGGTGCAGAAGCTGAGATCGCCCGGCTCCATCGCCTGCGCCATGCCGGCGGCGATCGCTTCCTGGCCGAGCGAGAGGTGGCTCGTGCCCTTCACCAGATTTTGCAGGAACAGCTCGTAGGCGCGCTGCTCGCAGTCGCGGATCTCGACGAGACGGCGGAAGAGATCGAGGCGGGTGGCCTCGCCGATATCGTCGTTGCGGCGATCGACCGTCTTGAGTTGCGGGCGGGCCTTCAACGTCGCTCCTTCCCTTGATCCTTGTTTGCGTTGGATTTCCGGAGGATGTTCTGCGACCTCGCGAGTGTCAATGCGCGGATGCCGACGGAGAATTTTCATTCCCGCCGGCAAATTTGGTTGACGCGCCGGAATGAAGCGAGTAGAAGCGGCCCCCCTGCCTGGTTGGCTGGGCTGGTCTTTGACAAGTTGATAAGGGAGAAGGGATGCGCAGGCGGCGGCGCGGGAGCGTCCGTGACGTTTGCGCATTGAGTAGGAATGTCAATTCCGAAGATGCGAGTTTTCGTGCGGAGG
>DATJLY010000326.1:0-8070 GCA_035509095.1 Allostellaceae bacterium
TCGTCGTCCATCAGGTAGAACTTGCCCTTGCGCTGCTCGACGCTGAGGCTGGCGCCCATATTGGTCGGGCCGAGATTTCCGTCGGCCATGTTGAAGAGCGCCGATTTGGAGATGAGCACGTCGAGATCGTCGCTCATCTTCTGCTCGAGCGCGTCGGCGCGTTCGGAAAGCGATATCTCGTTGGCCATGGCGATCTCCGTCCTTTTGCGGGCGCAGTCTATCGAACGGCCGGAGACGAAACTAGTGCGTGGTCGGCAGGGGTACCATGACCGCCGCGTGGCCCGCGGCCGAGGCGGTGGCGACGAGCGCGCTCGCTTCGGCGCGGCTCATCGGCGCGACGGTGCGGCAGCGATAGAAAGCGGGACCGCCGCCATCCGCCTGAACGACGCGCGCCGGGGCGAGCTTCGCCGCCGCGGCACAATCCTTGGCGCCGGCCGCGGCATCGCGATAGGCGCCGAACTGCACCAGGAATTGCGCCGAACCCGCGGGCGCGGCGCTCGGCGGCGGCAAGGCCGCATTGTCCGCCACCTTCGCCCCGGGCGCCGCGGGCG
Organism: Allostellaceae bacterium; assembly: GCA_035509095.1. Classification (GTDB taxonomy): domain Bacteria; phylum Pseudomonadota; class Alphaproteobacteria; order ATCC43930; family CGMCC-115725; genus DATJLY01. Next base: position 552 of record DATJLY010000326.1, read on the forward strand.
GGCGCGGCGGGGCGACGCTCAGCACCGTCGCGGCGACGGGAACCACGGGGCTCGGCGCCGGTGCGGCCGCGTCGGCGCTCCGGCGCGGCGGAATCGCGAGCGGCGGCGGTTCGGTCCCATCCTTGGGCCCCGCCGGCAGCGCCGCTGCTTCGGCGTCCGCCACCATCGGCTCGGCCTTGTGGATGAGGTCGACGATGCCGGGCGCCGCGGCGGCCGCGACCGCAAAGGCGATGTCGGACCAGGCGCCGTTCAAGCTGCCGGCAGGGACCGCGTTCTGCTGATCGGCATGGCCCAGCGCGCCGCCGTCGCGCTTCGACACGAGCCAATGGATCTGCACCTGCTGCTTGCCGGCCTGCGCAGGGGCGACCGCGACGACGCAGGTGAGCGCCAGCGGCGCCGCGCCGTCCCCGGTGGCGACCGAGATCCCGTCGCGACCGAGCGCGCGCACGATCGCCGCCGCCAACGATGTGTTGCCGTCACCGGGCGCACCGCTCACCCCACGCACCGAGATGAGCGCGGGGGCGTTGGCGGCCGGAACGGGCGGCGCGCTGCCCGCGAGCGCGCTCGCGATCTTTTGCGCCGCGTCGGTCGCAAGCGATGTCGCGAGCGCGGGATCGCCCGCCTTCCAAGCGGTCTGCGGTTCATCTGCCTCGACGGTGCCGTCGCCGAGCTTCTTGCCGCCGGCGTCGGCGAGCCGCCACGCGAGCACGATGTGGAGGCGCCCGTCTGGCATCGGCCCGGTCGTGACGCTGGTGCTGAGCCGATCGGCGCTGCGGCTGGCGGCGTCGGTGCTGGCGAGCACGTCCTGCCCGATCAGCGCATGCACCAGAGCGTCGGCCAAGGGACGCTCTTCCGGCGCGCCGGCGGCGGCGACCGGCAGCACCGCGACCCCGACGCTGTCTTGCGGCCGCATCGGCAGCGAGGACGCGGCCTGATCGGCGAAGGGATGCGGTATCGGCTGACACGCGGCCAAGAGAAGGAACGCGAGGGCGACGACGGGCAGACGCATGGGCGACGCTTATACCGCTTATGGCGACGGCGCGAGAGAGGGGAAGCGCCTTTGCCGCGGCTCTTTCGTGGCACCCCGGACCGAGGCTAAGCTTCGCCGGCATCAACAGGGGCGAACGAGGATATCGGATTGGAGGCGGACGGCGCGGCTCCCTTGCGCGAGATGTGGTACTTCGCGATGTCGGGCGCGCGGCTGCGGCGGGGGCGTGTCGTCGCGAAGACCTTGTTGGGCGAGCCGCTCGTGCTGGGCCGCACCGCCGACGGTGCCGTCTTCGCGCTGCGCGACATCTGCCCCCATCGCGGCATACCGCTTCATCACGGGCGGTTCGACGGGCACGAGCTCGAATGCTGCTATCACGGCTGGCGCTTCGATCCGGCGGGGCGGTGCGTCGCCATTCCCGCTCTCGTCGAGGACGAGCCGCGCGACATCGGGCGCATCCGCGTCAAATCCTTCCCGGCGCGCGAGGTGCAGGGCAATATCTGGGTGTTCTTTGGCAACGATCCCGATACCGCCCCCTCCATCCCCTATCTCGACGGGATCGGCATGCGCGGACCCGATCTTTACGAGCAGATGCGCATGCCCTGCGCCATCGACCACGCGGTGATCGGCCTCATGGACCCGGCGCATGGGCCGTTCGTCCATCGCGCCTGGTGGTGGCGCGCCGGCGGCTCGATCCATGCCAAGGAAAAGGAATTCGCGGCGAGCCCCTGGGGCTTCACCATGGTGCGCCACACGCCGTCGAGCAATTCCAACGCCTATCGCATCCTGGGCGGCGCGCCCGAGACCGAGATCGCCTTCCGGCTGCCGAGCGTGCGGATCGAGGATGTACGGGTGGGGCATCACCGGCTCGTCAACCTGACGGCGGTGACGCCCTTGGGCGCCAACGAGACCGAGGTCCATCATGCGATCTATTGGACCCTGCCGTGGCTCACGCCGCTGAAGCCCCTATTGCGGCCGTTCGCGCGCGCCTTCCTGGGCCAGGACCGCGCCATCATCGTGAAGCAGCAGGAAGGGCTGAGGCACGAGCCGACCCTGTCGCTTGTCGGCGACGCCGATCAGCCGGCGCGGTGGTACCACCGGCTGAAGCTCGAATATGCGCGGGCGTTGGCCGAGGGGCGCCCGTTCGTCAACCCGGTCAAGGACCGCGTGCTGCGCTGGCGCAGCTGAGACGCCGTTTGCTGGTGAACGCTTCGTTAAGCATGAACACGATAGAGTGGCGCGCCCTTTAACGGCGGGAATGGGCGCCTCTCATGGAAGTGGTTCTCGGCTCCATCGACACGGTGCGCGGCGCATCGGTTACGGCGATCCTCGCGCCGGCCTATCTGGCGGCCGAAGCGGGCGCCGTCCGCATCGGCGCGCTCGTCAAGGTCGTGGTCGGCGAGCGTCTCGTCATCGGCACGGTCAGCGCGATCGAAGGCCACGAGGGGCAGCGCACGCTCACCGCCGATCTTTTGGGCGAGATTGGCCCCGACGGCACGTTCTCGCGCGGCGTCGCCCATTTCCCGATCCCGGGCGCCAACCTCCTTGGGGCCGAGACCGCCGATCTCGACGCGGTCTATGCGCGCCCCTCGTCGTTCAACGTGCGGGTCGGCACGCTCCACCACGAATCGGGTCGCCCGGCCTTTCTCATGACCGACGAGCTTTTGGCCAAGCATTTCGCCGTGCTGGGCACGACCGGATCGGGAAAATCCTGCGCCGTGACCTTGATCCTGCGCGCGATCCTTGCCGAGCATCCGGGCGCGCACGTCATCCTGCTCGACCCGCACAACGAGTACGAGGCGGCCTTGGGTTCGATGGCCGAGATCGTCAACATCGACAATCTGCAGCTCCCGTTCTGGCTCCTCAATTTCGAGGAGGCGGTGGCGACGCTCGTGATGGGCGGCACGCCCCAGGAGCAGCAGTCGCAAGCCGCCATCCTCAAGGACGGGATCACCATCGCCCGCCGCATCTATGCCGGGAGCGCAACCGCGCCGCAGCATCAATGGATCACCGTCGACACGCCGGTGCCGTTCCGCATCAACGACCTGATCCGCCTGCTCGACGACGCGATGGGACGGCTCGAAAAGCCCGATGGGTCGGCACCCTATCTGCGGCTCAAGGGGCGGCTTGAATCGCTGAGCGCCGACCGCCGCTTCTCGTTCATGTTCCAGCGCGTCGCCACCCGCGACATCCTGAGCGCGGTGATCGGCCGGCTTCTGCGCATCCCGGTGAGCGGGCGGCCGGTGACGATCATGGATCTGTCGGGCGTGCCGTCCGAGATCGTCAATGTCGTGGTGTCGCTGCTCTGTCGCGTCACGTTCGACTTCGCGCTGTGGTCGGTGCAGACCGAGATGCCGCCGATCCTGCTCGTCTGCGAGGAGGCGCACCGCTACGTGCCGTCAAATCCCGACGAAGGGTTCGGCGCGACCACGCGCGCCATCGCGCGGATCGCCAAGGAGGGCCGCAAATACGGCGTGTCGCTGGGTCTCGTGACGCAGCGTCCTTCCGAGCTCGCGGTGGGCGCGCTGTCGCAATGCGGCACCATCTTCGCGCTCCGCATGGGCAACGAGCTCGATCAGCGCTTCGTCGCGAACGTCCTGCCCGAGGCGGCGCACGGCATGGTCGAGGCGCTGCCGAGCATGCGGCCGCAAGAGGCGATCGTCGTGGGCGAGGGCGCGCCCTTGCCGATGCGCATCCGCTTCGACGACCTTCCGGCCGCGTACCGGCCGAGAAGCCGCAGCGCCGAGTTCTCCAGGGTATGGCAGCACGACGCTGCCGGCGCAGGCTTCATCGAGGACGGCGTGCAGCGCTGGCGCAGCCAGGTGCGCAAGCGCGAGACGTAAGCCCGGATCGCGGTCGCGCGGAAACCACGACAAAGGTGATTCCGCAGCGGCGGACGAAACTCTACCATAGGCTCGTCTTTTCTTGCTGATGGGAGAAGCCTCATGACGGCCGAGGCCGCGGAGGTGCTGGCGGCGCTTAGCTTCGATCGCGACGGCCTGGTCGCCGCGATCGCGCAGCAGCACGACACCGGCGAGGTCCTGATGCTCGCCTGGATGGACCGGGCGGCGGTCGAGGAGACGCTCGCCACCGGGTTCGCGGTCTATTGGTCGCGCTCGCGCCGGCAGCGCTGGCGCAAGGGCGACACGTCGGGCCATGTGCAGCGCGTGAAGGAAATGCGGGTCGATTGCGACGGCGACGCGGTCCTGCTGCTGGTGGAACAGTCGGGCGCGGCCTGCCACACGGGTCAGCGGAGCTGTTTTTTCCGCGCCGCGCGGGACGGCACGCTCGTGACGATCGCCGAACCGGTCAGTGCGCCAGGATGACCGGCAGCTCCGCTTCCATGATGATGTGCCGCGTGGTGCCGCCGAAGATCATCTGGCGCAAACGGCTCTGGGTATAGGCGCCCTTCACCAGCAGGTCGGCGCCGGTATTCTTGCATTCGGCGAGGAACACTTCGCCCGGCGTCATCCGGCCACGCTGGGCGATATGGCGCCACGTCACCGGCAGCCCCTTGTGCTTCAGCATCGCGGCCATCTCTTCGGCGCTCGGCCCCGGCACCAGCGAGCCTTCGACGCTCAGCACCTCGATCGATTTGGCGCGGGCGAGGAACGGCGCCGCGAAGGCCACCGTGCGCGCCGTCTCGGTGCTGTTGTTCCAGGCGATGAGGATGCGCTCGCCCATGGTCGCCGGCGCCGTCTGCGGCGTCATCAGGACGGGCGTGCCGCCTTCGAACAGCGCGTCCTCGAGCGTCGCCTCGGCGAGCGACGCGAGCTTCGCCGGGCGCTCGACCACGATCAGGTCGAAGATGCGGCCGAGCGTGCCGACAATGGCGTTCTGGCGCCCCGTCTCCTCGCGCCATTCCGCGGCCAGCCCGGTGCCGCCGGCGCGGTCGGTCGGCACGTTGTGCTGGCGCATCACCGACTGGAACAGGGCGCGCGCCTGTTCACGCCGCTCCTGCCCCTCGCGTTCCAAGGTGCGGTCGACCTCGGACGAGACGGAGAATCCCATCTCGCCGCCGAACACGACGGCATATTCCGTGGTGAGAGCATTGAGGCCGACGATGTATCCGTCGAACGGACGCGCCGCCAATATCGCGGTTTCGAGCACGCTAGCCGCGCTGCCATCGCCCACAACAGCCAGGAAGGTCTTCATCGCGCCCCTCATCCGACGGGGAAACCTTGGCTGTTAAAGTATACTCCAGGCCGGGGCCTGCGCAAAAGCGGGCTTGATACCCCTGGCCCTAACGCTCCGGCGTGCGCGGCAGGCACAGGGCGATGCTGGTGCCGCGGCCAGGGGTGCTCGCTATGTCGATGGTGCCGTCATGCAGCTCGACGATCTGCTTCACGGTCGGCAGGCCCAGCCCGGTGCCGAACGAGCGGGTGCTGAACAGCGGCTCGAACACCTGGGGCATGACCTCCTGGGCGATGCCGGGCCCGGTGTCGGCGATGATGATGCGGACCCATTCGGTCGTGCGCGTCTCGATGGTGAGGCGCCGCTCGGCGTCGGCGGGAAGCTCTTCCATCGCCTGCACCGCATTGTCGACCAGGTGGATGATGGCGCTCCGGAACCGGTCGTGGTCGAGGCGCACCAGCGCGCCGGCCGCGTCGAGTCGCCGATCGACCACGATGCCGGGCCGCAGCGGGTGATGATCCAGAAACTCCGCTAGCCACGGATCGATGCGGGTCGCGCGCCGGTTCAGCTTGCGCGCGTGCGAATAGTCGATCAGGTCGGAAATGATGTGGTCGCACCGCGCGACGCACCGCTCGATCCGCGCGATCTGGCGATCGAGCTGCGCATCCCGGGCGGCGTCGAGGCCGCGCACGACGTGGAGCGAGTTGCGGATGGCGCTGAGCGGGTTGCGCAACTCGTGCGCCACCGAGCCGGTCAACTTGCCCAAGGTCGATAGCCGCTCCTTGCGCAAAAGCTCGTCCTGGATGGCGCGGAGCTGGGCCGTGCGCTCGGCGACGTGACGCTCGAGGTCCTGGTTGGCTGCGCGGAGCTCGCGGTGCGCCGCTTCGGCGTCCTGGGTCGCCTTGAGGAGCGCCGCCTCGCTGCGCTTGCGCGCGCTGATATCCTCGACCGTGCCCTCGTAATAAAGGAGCTGGTCGCCGGCGCGAACCTCGCGGCATGTCTCGGCGATCCAGATCACCGTGCCGTCGCGGCGGCGGACCTGGGATTCGAACCCGGTCACCACGCCGTGATCGCCCATGATCTGCACGAACGCCGCGCGCCGGGCCGGATCGACATAAAGCTGGCCGCCGATATCGGTGAGGCTGGCGCACAGTTCCTTCGCGCTCGCATACCCATAGATGCGCGCCAGCGCCGGGTTGGCGGTGAGGTAGCGCCCGTCCGCCGTGGTCTGGAACACGCCCCACGCGCAGTTCTCGAAGATCTCGCGATAAAGATGCGGCGCCGCGTCATCCGCATCACGCGGATGGGACGGCGCCGTGGCACAAGCGCGCGCGTCTGGAGGCGACATGACGGGACGGTAACCCAGGATAAATGAAAAGCTAATTAAGCCAACTCGCGGAGCTGATTGAGTTTTTCTCTCACGAAATGAGCAGCGCTGCCTATTCCGCGTGCAATCGGCTTGACCGCGCCCGCGCGAAGCTGGTGTGCTGGATCATCGCACAGCCCTTGGGAGGCAAGGCATGAACAAATCCTATAATCCGTCGACCGTCGCGCCGGGCACCGGCTACAGCCACGGCGTCGAGCTCGGCGCCAACGCGCGCATCCTCTATGTCGCGGGCCAGGTCGGCGCGGCTCCCGACGGCAGCATCGCCAAGGACATCAAGGGTCAGGCCGAGCAGGCGTGGAAGAATATCCAGAACGTGTTGGCGGCGGCGGGGTTCGAGGTGAAGGACCTCGTCAAGATCAACCACTACCTGACGCGCAAAGAGGACATCCCGGCCTATCGCGAAGTGCGCGCGAAGTATCTGGGGTCTCATGCGCCGGCCTCGACCCTCTTGGTGATCCAGGCGCTGGCGCGCGAGGAGTTCCTGGTCGAGGTGGAGTGCGTCGCCGCGAAATAGGCTCAGCGCTTGCCGCGCGCGTCCACCGGCCAGATCTCGACGAGCCGGTCGCCGTCGACGACGTGATAGACGTCGTAGAGGTTCACCGTCGGGTCGCAATGCGGCGTCACGCATTCGATGCGCGCGGCGAGCTCGGGCTTTTGCGATCCCGGCGGCAGGATCAGCCGTCCATGCTCGTCGCCGAAGAATTCATAGCGGCTTCCCGGCGGCGCGCCCGACGCGGGCTCGGGCGGCGGCCCTTCGGTCGCGAAGGATTTCAGGCCGGCATCTGTCGTGACGTGGCTCGCGTGATTGGCGCTCACCACCGCCGTCCCGACATAAAGCGCGGTTTCGAACGGAAGCGTGTTGCGCCCGTCGGCGAGCGCCTGGCGGTATTGCACGTCCATGAAGACATAAGAGCCGACCTGCAGCTCGGTGAAGATGCGTCCCTCGGGATCGAGGTCGAATGTGCCGGTGCCGCCGCCCGTCACGATCGGCACCGCAATGCCGTCGCCCC
>DATJLY010000327.1:0-5481 GCA_035509095.1 Allostellaceae bacterium
CAGATCGTCCGGCACCTTCAAAGATCGATCAATAGTTCGACTGTATGGGATAAGGTGCACCCGCCGACCCGGGACAGTCGCGCGCCTGACCGCAATTCGCGCCGGACGAGAAACCGCCATAATTACGGAACGGATAAGCCGCGTAATGCGGCCCCGGGCCGTCGCACCCCACAAGCGCCGGCACAGCGCCGCCGATCAGCAGCGCCAAGGTGATGACACGCCTCACGCTGGCCTCCTTTTGCGAACATTAGCCGACATGTCCCAAAACAGTCCCACGCCACCATTGGTTCAAAGTGGGATCGCGCGCGGCCGATTCACAGGCCTTCCTTCGGCACGCCAATAATTGCCCGGAAGAAGGGAATTGGCGCTAGCCGGCGTGTCGCGCCCTGTGCCGCGCCTCGATCGCGTCCCACACGAGCGTCTCGAGCCGCACGCCGTCGAGGCGATTGATCTCTTGCAGACCGGTCGGCGAGGTGACGTTGATCTCGGTGAGGTGATCGCCGATCACGTCGATCCCCACCATGAGAAGCCCTTCCTCGCGCAGCATCGGGCCGATGGCGGCGCAGATCTCACGCTCGCGGGCGGTGAGCTCCGACTTCGTGGCGCGGCCGCCGACGTGAAGATTGGCGCGCGCCTCGCCCGCCGACGGCACGCGGTTGACGGCGCCAACCGGCTCTCCCTCGATCAGGATGATGCGCTTGTCGCCTTGGCGCACCGCCGGCAGATAACGCTGCACCATGATCGGCTCGCGATAGAGCACGGTGAAAAGCTCGAGCAGCGCGTTGAGATTCTCGTCCTGGGGGCCAAGGCGGAACACGCCGGCGCCGCCATTGCCGAACAGCGGCTTCAGGATGATCTCGCCGTGGCGGGCGCGGAACTCGACGATTTCGTCGCGGTCGCTGGTGACGAGCGTCGGCGGCATCAGTTCGGGAAACCGCGTCGCCACCAGTTTTTCCGGCGCGTTGCGCACGCTGGTCGGATCGTTCACCACCAGGACCCGATCGCTCACATGCTCGAGCAGGTGGGTTGCCGTGATGTACGCCATGTCGAACGGCGGATCCTGCCGCATCAAGATCACGTCCATGGTGGCGAGGTCGAGCAGCTCGACCGGGCCGAAACTGTGATGCCGTCCCGCTTCGCGCCGCACCTCGAGCGGGCGCGCCTTGGCGCGGAGCTTGCCGTTCTCGAGCGTCAGATGGCGCGGCAGATAGTGATAAAGACGATGCTCACGCGTCTGCGCCTCGAGTGCCAGCACGAACGTCGAGTCGGCGTCGATATTGATGGACTCGATCGGGTCCATCTGAATCGCGACGGCGAGTCCCATGCGTCCTGCTCCTCAAGGGCGTGCGGCGCGCGAGTATCGGGGATCGCGCACCGGGCTCGCAAGAGGAGGAGCGACGGCGGCTCCGTTGCAGCACTATTGCAGCGGCGTGACCTGGATGCCCGATGATGGCGCCGGCCGCGAGACGGGGGGACCGCTGTCGGGCGGCGGCGCGGCTTCCATGGGTGGGGGCGGTGGCGGCGGGGGACCCGGCGGCGGATTCTCGGCCTCCTCGGGCTTCGCCGGCTCGCCGGTGCGGATCGTCACATAGGACACGACGCGTTTCACATCGGCGATGTTGCGCGCGTGATCGACGACGCGGTCGAGCTCCTGTTGGCTGCGCGCCGTCCCCATCAGATAGACCACGCCCCTCACGGTCGTGATCGTGTAGTTGATCGACTTCACGTCGGCATCGAACTTCAACTGCGTCGTGAGCTTCGTCGTGATCGTGTCGTCGCCCACGTCCTGGGTGAAGACCTCCTCGGGGCCGATCTGGATTTCGTCATAGACCGCCTTGACGCCATCGACCTGCCAGGTGCGCTTCACCGCTTCGGCGCGCCAATCCTCGTTCGGCACCTCGCCGGTGAGGAGCACGCGGCCCTCATAGACCGTGCAGCCCAAATCCTCGGACATTTGGAGGTTGTAGTCGCGCCACGATTTCTGCACGACCGCGGCGATGCCCGCGTCCTTTGCCGTGTCGGAGAAGGACCGCTCGGCGCTCAGCTCATATCCGCCGCCCGCGCCCGCCGCCCCGACCGCCGCTACCAGGCAGCCGCCCAAAGGAGCCGCAAGCACGGCGCAAAGCAGCGTCGTCAGGATCGCGCGTGAGGACAAAGAGACTCTCCGGACCGAGCGTTCGGCCGATGATTGTTGCGCGCGCGATGCGACCGCGAAAGGGCGCCTTTGGGGCATTTTCGAGGCAGAGTCGGCATTCGGCGATATTGCGGCAGCGGCCCAGGCCGCTGACAAGACTACGGCTTGTCAACGTTGCTTCAGTATGATAACTGTATGTCGTGCCGGAACGGCGTGATCCGACGCTTGATGCGCTTCTCGATCTCGATGGGAATGTCCTCGTGGTCGATCCCGAGGGCGGACATTGGGTCCGTTTCGTGGTGACGCGCGTGCGCATGTCGCCGGAAAAGCCGCATGGCATCGACTACTCGCTCACCTTGCACGGCCCGGGCGGCGAGCGGCTCGTCGGGTTCGACAATGCCCATCCCGAAGCGGGGAGAGCCACAGGATCACCGCCACCGGCTGCGCACCGTCAAGCCCTACGAATATCGGGACGCGGCAACGCTGCTCGTTGATTTCTGGGAGACCGTGGACGCGGTGTTGCGGGAAAGAGGAGTGATCCCATGAGCACATTGAAAGTTGGCATCGCCAGCTTCGAAGAGATGAAGGCGCGTACCATGGCCGTGGCTCGTGGCGAGCGTCGCGTACCTCCCGATGAGCCGAAGGTCTGGTTCACGTCGACGGAATCCTTTGCCAAGATCCTGTCGGCTGGTAACCGTGACCTGTTGCGGATCATTGCCGACAAGGCGCCCGGTTCGCTCGACGAGTTGGCCCGGATCACCGGCAAAGCCAAATCCAATTTGTCGCGCACGCTACGAACCATGGAGGGTTATGGTCTTGTCCGACTCGAACGCGGCGAGCGAGGTCGAATCACGCCCAAGGTGATGCATGATCGCGTGGAACTGGACCTGCCGCTCACGCCGTCGCGGAAGGCAAGTTGAGTTGCACCCGACCACGACGATCCTTCGTGCGCCTTGCTAGCGCTCGGCACGCCACGCGTCGGCGAGGTGACGCGGCAATCGCCGCGGCACGACCAGCATCACGTCGAAGCGCGCATCGAGCGTGGCGAGATCGGGCCGCGAACCACGGAACTGTTCGAGCGCGCGGGCGATCCGGCGTCGCTGCCGGCCCTGGATCGAAGCCGCGGCGGCGTCCCAATCAGCGCGCGCCTTGACCTCGACCGCCACGAGCACGCGGCCGCGCCGGACGATCAGGTCGATCTCGCCCACCGGCACGCGATAGCGCCGCGCAAGGACGCGATAGCCCTTGCAGCGCAAATGCCAAAGGCAGAGCCATTCGGCGAGGTGCCCCCGGCGATGCGCCCGGCGGCGATCCCGTCTCATCGGGCGCGGCCGGCGCGCGCAAGCGCGCGGGCATAGACGGCGCGGCGCGGCAGGCCCAAGGCCGATGCGACCGTTTCGCTTGCATCGCGCACGCTCATGCTCGCAAGAGCAGCGGTCAGCGCGTCCTCAATCGCGGCCTCGGACACGGCACCCGCATCGGCGCCGGGCGGCGCCGTCACCACCACGATCTCGCCTTTGGGCGGACCCGCGTCGCGGTAATGGCGCGCGAGCTCGCCAAGCGGCGCGCGGCGTACCTCCTCGTGCAGCTTCGTGAGCTCGCGGGCAACCGCGGCCGGGCGGTCGCCCAACATGGCCTCCATATCCGCGAGCGCGGCCGCAAGCCGGGGCGCGGTTTCGAGGAAGACGAGGCTCGCCGGCACGGCGGCAAGCTCGGCAAGCGCGCGGCGCCGCGCCGCCTCGCGCGCCGGCAAGAAGCCCGCGAAAAGGAATTTGTCGGATGGCAGGCCCGACAGCACGAGCGCCGCGAGCGGCGCCGACGCGCCCGGGACCACGGTCACCGCACATCCCGCCGAAACCGCCGCGCGGACCAGCGAGAAGCCCGGATCGGAAACGAGCGGCATCCCGGCATCCGAAATCAGGGCGACCGCTGCGCCCGCCTGGATCCGCGCGACCAGCATCGGTCCCATCCGCTCGGCATTGTGATCGTGATAGGCGACCCGCCGCGTCGAAATACCATGGGCGGCGCATAGTTTGGCGCTGACCCGCGTATCCTCGCAGGCGATGATCTCCGCACCCCGCAGCACGCGAAGCGCCCGCAGCGTGATGTCCTCGAGATTGCCGATCGGCGTCGCCACGAGATAGAGCCCCGGTTGGAGCGGCGCGTCCGCCGGTTTACTTGGCTCCCTTGGGCCGATAGGCTCCGGGCTCGCCTTTGCATCGAGGGACATCGCGTGAACTCGCTCCGCCGCTCGCGCCTGCGACCCGCTTTTGTGCTTGTTGCGGCTGCGTTGGCGCTTGCCGGCTGTAGCCTAACGGGCCGCAGCACGCAGCCGCAACCGCCGCCGCCCGCGCCGCCGCCGGTGCAAGAGCCGGAGCTCGTGCCGGTGCCGCCGCCGCAGGCGGTGACGCCCGCGCCCGCCCCGGTGCCGGCAAACGGCAAGATCGAGGTCGCGATCATCCTGCCGCTGTCGGGCGCCAACGCCGCGATCGGGCAGGCGCTCCTCAACGCCGCGCAGATGGCGCTCTTCGACGGCGGCAGCGAGCAGCTTCAATTGCTCGTGCGCGACAGCGGCGGCACCGCAACGACGGCGGCGGCCGCGGCGCATGCGGCGATCGATGCCGGCGCGCGGCTCATCCTGGGGCCGCTGCTGGCCGCCGAGGTCGAGGCGGCAAAGCCGGTGGCGGCCGGCGCCAACGTGCCGATGATCGCGTTCTCCAACACGATCTCGCTCGCGGGCGGCGGCACCTGGCTCCTGGGGTTCGATCCGCGCCAGGAGATCGAGCGCGTGGTCGTCTACGCGCATGCGCACGGCCGCAACAATTTCGCCGCGTTGGCGCCGTCGAGCCCTTATGGCGACATCGCCGTCGCGGCGCTGAAGCAATCGGCGCAGCTTGCCGGCGCGAGCGTCGGCACCGTCTCGCGCTATGATCCCGCGACGACGGATTTCGGGACGGCGGTGAAGGCCTTTGCGGCCGCCGCCAACAATCCCGACGCGGTGCTGATCCCGGAAGGCGGCACCAAGCTGCGGTCGATCGCGTCGCTCCTCGCTTTCAACAGCATCGATCCCGACAAGGTGAAATTCCTCGGCACTGGACTATGGGCGGATCAGAGCCTCGGCTCCGAGCCGTCGCTTGAAGGCGGATGGTATGCCGCCCCCGCGCCACAGACGCGCGCCGATTTCGAGGCGCGGTACAAATCGCTGTACCAGGCCGACCCGCCGTTCCTTGCGACCTTGGGCTATGACGCGGCGGCGCTCGCGGCGGTGCTGGCGAAGGCGCAGCCCGGCGGCGACTTTTCGGCAGGCGCGATCACCAATCCCAACGGCTTTTCCGGGCTCAACGGGA
>DATJLY010000328.1:0-2442 GCA_035509095.1 Allostellaceae bacterium
AAGCTACCCGACGCGATGTCCAACCCGATCGGCGGCGCGGCGCGCGGCGGGAGCGAGGGCTCCAACATCGAGCCGCGCCTTGCCTATCGCGACCTGCGCCAATGGATCGAAGAGGCGCAAAAGCTCGGCGAGCTGCGCACGGTCAAGGGCGCCTCTTGGCAGACCGAGATCGGCATGGCGTCCGAAGTCGTGCTCCACGACGAGAACGCGCCCGCCGTCCTGTTCGAGGATGTGCCGGGCACGCTGCCCGGAAGCCGCGTGCTGGTGAATTTCTTCGGCGCCAAGCGTCAGAACATGACCTTGGGCTTCCCGACGGACCTCGGCAAGCTCGAGCTCACCGAGGAGTTCCGCAAGAGCTACATGGCGGACCTGAAGCAGATCCCCCCCAAATACGTGACCAACGCGCCGATCCTCGAGAACGTGATGGAAGGCGACGCCATCGACGTGACCAAGTTCCCGGCGCCCAAATGGCACGAGGAGGACGGCGGCCGCTATATCGGCACCGGCAGCTACAACATCACCCGCGACCCGGACGAGGGCTGGATCAATTGCGGCACCTATCGCGTCATGATCCATGACGAAAAGCGGGTCGGCTTCTACATCTCCCCAGGCAAGCATGGCCGCATCCAGCGCGACAAGTACATGGCGCGCAACGAGCCGATGCCGGTGTGCATCGTCGCCGGCGGCGACCCGATGGCGTTCCTCATGGGCTGTTCGGAAGTGCCCTACGGCGTCTCGGAGTTCGACATTGTCGGCGGCATCCGCGGCGCGCCGGTCGAGGTCGTGAAGGGCCGCCACACCGGCCTCCCCATCCCGGCCAACGCCGAGCTGGTGATCGAAGGCTTCGTCCAGCCCGGCAACGTCAAGGCCGAGGGTCCGTTCGGCGAATGGACCGGCTATTACGCGTCCGACGTGCGCGACGAGCCGGTGCTCGACATCAAGGCGATCTATTACCGCAACAACCCGATCATGCTGGGCTGCCCGCCGCAACGTCCGCCGGACGAGCTGGCGCGTTATCGTGCCGTGACGCGGTCGGCGCTTCTGCGCGAGAACATCGCCAAGGCGGGCGTGCCCGACGTGGTCGCCGCCTGGGCGCATGAGACCGGGACCGCACGGCTCCTTTTGGGCATCTCGATCAAGCAGCGTTATCCCGGCCACGCGACCCAGGCCGGCCACATCGCCGCCATGTGCCATGTGGGCGCCTATACCGGGCGCTATGTCATCGTGGTCGACGACGACATCGATCCGTCGAACCTCGACGAGCTGATCTGGGCGATGCTGACCCGCTCGGATCCGGCGACCTCGATCGACATCATCAAGAATGCCTGGTCGACACCGCTCGACCCGCGCATCGAGCCCGAGCGCAAGGCCAAGGGCGACTTCACCAACAGCCGCGCCATCATCGACGCGTGCAAGCCGTGGTACTGGCGCGACCAGTTCCCCAAGGTGAACATGCCCTCGCCCGAGTTGCGCCGCCTGTCGCGGCAGAAATTCGGATTCCTCCTGAAATAGGCGTTGGGCGATGGCGCTCTCGAGGGAAGACAATGACCGCCTGACCCAGACCGGGCCAGGCACGTTGATGGGCGACTTCCTGCGGCGGTTCTGGATCCCGACACTCCTCCCCGAGGAGCTGCCGGGACCCGACTGTCCGCCGGTGCGGGTCCAGCTTCTCGGCGAGAAGCTGGTCGCGTTCCGCGACAGTATGGGCCGCATCGGCATGGTGGACGAGTTCTGCGCCCACCGTGGCGTTTCGCTGTGGTTCGGGCGCAACGAAGATTGCGGCCTGCGCTGCGTCTATCACGGCTGGAAATACGACGTGACCGGCCAGTGCGTCGATCTTCCCTCGGAGCCCGAAGAGACCGGCATGCGCAAGCGCGTCCGGCTCAAATCCTATCCCTGCATCGAGCATGGCGGCGTGATCTGGACCTATATGGGGCCGCCCGATCAGAAGCCGGAGCTGCCGGCGCTCGAATGGACGCTCGTCGCGCCCGAGCGGCGATACATCTCGAAGCGCCTGCAGGAATGCAACTACTTGCAGGCGATGGAAGGCGGGATCGATTCGAGCCACGTCCCGTTCCTCCACGCGGCCGATCTGAACCGCGACCCGATGTTCCGCGGCGCCAAGGGCAACGAGTACACCGAGCGCGACCGCATGCCCTATTTCGACGTAAAGGAGTTCGACGGCGGCCTCCTGATCGGCGCGCGCCGCAACGCCGACAACGACCGCTATTACTGGCGCATCACGCCATGGATCGTGCCGTGGTACACGCTGATCCCGCCGCGGGCCTCACACCCCTTGGGCGGCCACGCCTGGGTCCCGATCGACGACGAGCATTGCTGGGCCTGGAGCCTGAACTACTTTCCGCATAAGCCGTTGCCCGCCGAACAGCGCAAGGCGATGGAAGATGGCAAAGGCATCCACTCGCGCGCCATTCCAGGGAC
>DATJLY010000329.1:0-5799 GCA_035509095.1 Allostellaceae bacterium
ATCCTCGGTCGTGATGATGACATTGTCCGCCATCGAGAGCCTGCCTTCGATCGGGCGACGCGTCGTCGGGGTTCTGGCACTCCTTGGGGGTCGGGTCAATGAGCCAGCATGGATTTTGGCCCCGCCCTGTGGAAGGATGAAGGGTCCGTCGCAAGGAGGCCCCGATGAGTTTTCCGACATCGATCCATATCAGCGAGGAAGGCCCGCGCGAAGGCTTCCAGTTCGAAAAGGGCCCCATCACGACGGCGCGCAAGGTCGAGCTGATCGACGCGCTCGCCAAGACCGGGCTCGATCACATCCAGATCGTCTCCTTCGTGAACCCGAAGGCGGTCCCCGGCATGGCCGACGCCGAGGCGGTGGTCGAGACCATCAAGCCGGAGCCGGGCGTCGCCTATACCGGCCTGTGGTTCAACGAGAAAGGGCTGGAACGGGCGCGCGCGACAGGTCGGCTCGAGATCACCGGCTCGCTTTTCCTGTCGGCCTCGGAGCCGTTCCTGAAGCGCAACAACAACCGCACGAATCAACAGGTCGAGGAAGAAGCGCACCGGATGATCGACCTTTATCAGGCGCATGGGATTCCGGTCGAGCGGTGCGGCGTGATGGCGGCGTTCGGCTGCAATTTCGCAGGCGACGTGCCGGTCTCGCGCGTCACGGACCTGATCCAGCGCGAGGTCATGATCGCGCGCGAGCACGGCGTCATCTTGAAGCGGGTGATGCTCGCCGACACGATGGCGTGGGCCACGCCGATCCTCGTGAAGCGCGTCGTCGGCGCCGTCCAGGAAAAATTCCCGGACATCAACATCTCGCTCCATCTCCACGACACGCGCGGGATGGGGATCGCCAATGCCTTTGCCGGGCTCGAGATGGGCGTGACCTTGTACGATGCCTCGGTCGCGGGCCTGGGCGGCTGCCCCTTCGCCGGCCACAAGGGCGCCGCCGGCAATGTCTGCACCGAGGATCTGGTCTTCATGTGCGACGAGATGGGGATCGAGACCGGCATCGATCTCGAAGCGCTGTGCGAGTGCGCGCGGCTTGCCGAGGACGTGGTCGGTCACCCGCTCCCCGGCTCGGTCATGAAGGGCGGCAGCCTGAAAAAGCTGCGCGAGAAGATCGGCACGCCGGCCTAGGAAGCAAAACTCGCGCTCCGCCCCACCTCACCCCAACCCTCTCCGCCCCCCCGGGGGCGGAGAGGGAGGGACCCGCGCAGCGGGAGGGTGAGGTGGGGGCCGCTTCTCTGGCGTACCCTAATACCGCGAGAACCGCACGCCTTCCTTCACCACGAACTCGACGACCGCAGGCTCGTGCGACGTGGTCACCTCGATCGCCTGCTTCAACGTCGAGGACACGGCCTGCGGCTCGACGACCCGGCGCGACCACGCGCCCAGCGCCTTCGCCACGTCGGCATAGTTGCCGCCGAGATCGAGCGCGTTGTGCCGCTCGATCGCACGCGGCATCGATTCGCGCTCGCCCGCCATCAGACCGTTGTTGAAGACGATGGTGAGGATGCCGATCCGGTTGCGCACCGCCGTCTCGATATCCATGCCGACCATCCCGATCGACGCATCGCCCATCACGTTGATGCAAAGCTTTCCGGGATTGGCGAGCTTCGCGCCCATGATGAGGCCGAGCCCGTGACCCAACTGGGTCGACTTGCCCCAACCGAGATAGCCGCGCGGCGCGACCGCCTCCCAGAACGGAATGAGCTGTTCGCGCGGGCCGCCCGAATCGTGGGTGATGATGGTGTTCTCGGGATCGACCGCCTGCTTCAGGTCATGGATGACGCGATATTGGTTGATCGGCACCTCGGACGACGTGAGCTCGCTTATCCAGTCCTTGATCCATTCCTCGCGCACGGCCTTCACCTCGGCGACGGTGCCGTTGGCGCGCTTGCGGTTGCCGATTTCGGCAATGAGCGCTTCGAGCACGAGCTTCGCGTCGCCGACCGCCGCCGCCTCGGTCGGGAACTCCTTGTTGATGTCGCCGGCATCGTTCGTCAGATGCACGATCTTCTTGCCGTTGGGGATCTTGGGGCCCCACGGCGTGCGCGTGAGGCTCGCCCCCACCGCGACGATGCAGTCGGCTTTCCTCAGGAAATGATTGACCATCTTTGGCGCCGACACCACGGCGGCGCCAAGCGACAGCGGATGGTTCTCGGGGAACGCGCTCTTGCCCGTGTTGGTGGTGAGCACCGGCGCATCGAGCAGCTCGGCGAGCCGGACCAGCTCCTTCGATGCGCCCGCATAGAGAACGCCCTGGCCGGCATGGATCACCGGCGCGGCCGCCTTCAGAAGCACCGCGGCGCAATTCCGGATGTCTGCGGAATCAGGCCCGCTGCGCAGCGGCCTCGGCGGCGCGTAATCCAAGGCGCCGATATCGGCGTCGAGCACATCGCCCGGCACCTCGATCAGCACCGGGCCCAATTTCCCCGTGCGCAGATGATGGAAGGCGCGCCGGAACAGCTCGGACGTGCGTTGAGGCTGATTGATCGACGCCGCCCATTTTGTGACGGTGCGGAAGCTCTCGACCGCGCTGAAGGTCGGCGGGGTGTAAGCGCGGTCGCGGTTGGCGCCACCCGGCATGATGAGCACCGGCACGTTGTCGCCAAACACCTGCGCCGCACCCGGAAACGAGTTCTCGACCCCGGGGCCTCCTTGCATCGAGAACACGCCGATCCGGGCGCCGTCGGTGGAGCGGCTGATGCCGTCGGCGATGCCGACGCCCACACGCTCCTGGCGGCAGATGACCGGCTTCAAGCCGGCCTCGATGCAGGGGTCGATCAGCATCTGGCGCGGATAGCAGACAAGATGCTCGATCGCCTCGGCCTTGAGGACGCCGGCGATCGCATCGGCAACTTTCATGGTCACCCTCCCAAACGACGTGGGCGCGATCCTAGACCACGTTCCGAGACAGTGGAAACACCCCTGTCCTATAATGAGCGGCGGACGATCCCTGGTGGGAATGAACGACGATGCCCGACACGCAAGAAGCGCCCGATATCCCGTTCGGCCCGAGCGACACGCGGGACAAGATCCCGGTGCTGGGCCTGACCGAGTACTGGTATCCCGCGCTCAAGGACAAGGCCGTGGGCTGGCGCAAGCCGGTCATGCTGCGTCTTTTGGGGCAGGATCTGTGCTTTTTCCGCGGCAAGAGCGGCAAGGTCGTGGCGCTCACCAACGCGTGTCCACACCGCGGCGCCATGCTGGCGCACGGCAACTGCGAGTTTCGTGGCCATGTCGCCTGCTTCTATCACGGCTTCGTCTTCGACGAGCAGGGCGAATGCGTCGCCGCCTTGGGCGAAGGGCCGCGATCGCCGATGCCCGGCAAGATCCGCGCGCGCGTCTACCCGACCGAGACGCGCAAGGGCGTCGTGTTCGTGTGGATGGGCAAAGGCGAGAAGGTGCCGCTCGAGGACGACATCCCCGAGGAATTCTTCCAATCGGATAAAGTCGTGCTCGCCTGGAACACGGTCTGGGCCGCCAACTGGCGCCCCTGCTTCGAGAACTCGTTCGACAGCCATGTGCGCTACCTGCATCGCAATTCGGCGATGCTTTTGATGAAGCCGATGTATCCGCCTGCCTTCCCGCCCGGAAAGCCGGCGCGCGTCGGTCCGCACCGGCTGATGCCGACCCGGCCCGTGCACGAAAAAGGCACCGCCGACCAGGAATATTTCCCCGGCCTTGGCGCCAAATGGCCGCGCCAGCGCGTGCGCAAATCATGGACCTGGCTCTTCGGGCTGTTGCGGAAGCCGTTCGACATGCTGCCGCAGTTCCACTCGAGCCCGGATTGGGAGATGGGACAGCATCTGCCCTGCATGGTGCGGATCAATTACGGCAACTACATGTGGACGCGCTGGGCGGTGCCGATCGACGAAAACAGGACGCGCATGTTCTATATCCATGCGGCCGTGCGGGTCAGCTGGCTCGGGCGGACTTATGAGACGCTGGCCTATCACCTCTTCCATCACTGGGTGATGGACTGCAACTTCTCGGCCCAGGATGCGCCGGCCGCGGTCAACGCCTATTACGACCGGCCGGAATATCTGGCGCCGACCGACGCGCAACTCGTGGGGTGGCGCCGCCATCTTCTGGGCGCGCGCGGCATGGAGCGGCGGACACCATGAAATTCGGCCTTTTCTATCTCCCCACATACCTGCCGGACGAGCGCGACGTCGCCACCCATTTCGACAATATCGTCGAGCAGGTGGTCTATGCGGACCGCGCCGGCTTCGACTATGTCTGGATGGTCGAGCACCATTTCGTGCGGCATGGCGGGCTGTGCGCGGGCGCCTATGCTTTCCTCTCCTACCTCGCCGCGAAGACGACGCGCGTGCGGCTCGGTACCGGCGCCACCGTCCTGCCGCTGAACGATCCCGTTCGCGTTGCGGAGATGGCGGCGACGCTTGATCAGCTTTCGAAGGGGCGGTTCGATTTCGGCGTCGGCCGCGGCTTCCTGCGCGACGAATTCGACACGTTCGGCGTCGACATGCGCTATTCGCGCGAGCGGGTCGAAGAGGGCGTCGATCTCGTCCGCCGCGCCTGGACCGAGGCGCCGCTCACCTGGAGCGGGAAATTCCGTCCGCCGATCGACGACATCACGGTTTTGCCGCGCGTCTGGCAGAAGCCGCATCCGCCGATCTGGAACGCCTGTTTCCTGACGCGCGACAGCTTCGAGTGGACCGCCGAACAAGGGCTGAACCTGCTCTATGTCGCGTATCACGTCGACACCGACACGGCGGGCGAGCGCATCCATTGGTACATCGACGCGCTGCCGCGTTTCGGGCGGCGGATCGCCGACCACGAGGTCGCCTGCTGCTATCACGCGCACTTCACGGCGCGCGAGGATATCCCGCTCCTCAAGTCGCTCGTGGAAAAGCCAATGGTGGAATATACCGGCGCCGGCGTCGAAGCGGCGCGCAAGCCGCCCGATCCCGAGGCCTATAAGGGTTACGCCGCGCGCGAGGAATATCAGCGCCAGGCGGCGTTCGAGAATTACTTTCCCGATCGCGTGCTGATGGGCGATCCGGAAAGCGTGCTCGCGCGCATCAGGCGGCTCAAGTCGCTCGGCATCACGCAGCTCATGCTGATCGTCGATTTCGGATCGCTGAAGCAGCCCGACATCATGCGCTCGCTCGAGATCTTCGTGAAGGACATCCTACCTCGCGCGAAGGACATCTGAGCCGGGGCGCCGGACAGGGGGCGCCTTGGCTCAAATGTCGGGCGCTTGCCGGCGACGCGGTCCGCGCTGCAGGTAGGGCAGCGTGCCGCAGACCATGCACAGCACGGCCGCGAACGACGCGACCTCGATCATCGGCACCGGCGTATTGTCGGCCAGAACGCCATAGAGCTGCGCGAAGACCGCCGCTGCGAGCGATTGCGTGAAAACCCCGACGCCCGCCGCGGTCCCGGCAAGACCCGGCTCGGTCTGCATTGCGCCGGCCTGGGCATTGGGGAGCGCCAGACCCTGAGCGAACGTCACGAAAAACCCCGGCACGAAGATCACTGCCGGCGTCAATCCGCCGTAAAGGACGATCGCCGCTTGCGCCAACACCGCGAGGAGATTGACCGCCGAGCCCGTCAGCACCATCGGCTCGATCGCCACGCGCCCGACAAGCCGGCTCGACAATAAATTGCCGAGGCAATAGCCGGCTGGATAGAGGAAGAAATAAAGTCCGTATTCCGTCGCCGACCGGCCAAGCTGATCATGCATGAGGAATGGCGACGCGGCGGCCATGGCGAAAAAGGAGCCCGAGCAGAATCCCGATTGCAGCACGAACGCGGAAAAACGGACATTCGCGAAGAG
>DATJLY010000330.1:0-2009 GCA_035509095.1 Allostellaceae bacterium
CCGACATCCGCTTCTGGTTCCTCAAGGACAATGGCCAGCGCGACCTGCAGCTCATCATCGCCGGCCCCGACATCAAGGTCATCAACGACACCGCCAACCAGATCGCCAGCGAGATGCGCTCGATCCCGATGATCGAGAACCCGATCTCGACTGCGGAGCTTGACCGACCGGAGTTGCGGATCACGCCGAAGAGTCAGGTCGCGGCCGATCTCGGGGTCTCGACCGAGGCTTTGTCCGATACGATTCGCGTCGCCACGCTCGGCGACATCGACGCCAATCTCGCCAAGTTCAACGCCGGCGACCGGCTGATCCCGATCCGGGTCGAGCTCGACGAGGCGGCGCGCGCCCGCCCTGGGCTTTTGCAAGACTTACGTGTGCCCACGAGCGGCGGCGCGACGACGCCGCTGTCCGCGGTCGCGGACTTCTCGGTCGCCCACGGACCGACCGCGATCAACCGCTACGATCGCACGCGGCGCGTAACGATCGAGGGAGACCTGCGCGGCGATGCGGCGCTCGGCGCCGCGGTCGCGGCGATCCGCGCCCTGCCCACCGCGAAGAGCCTGCCGCCCGGCGTCGAAATTCGCGAGACGGGCGACGTCGAAATCATGAGCGAGGTGTTCGCCTCCTTCGCCGCGGCGATGGGCGCGGGGCTGATGATGGTCTACGGGCTGCTCGTGCTGTTGTTCGGCAGTTTCCTTCAGCCGATCACCATCCTGATCTCGCTGCCGCTCTCGATCGGCGGTGCCATCATCGCGCTGCTCATCACGCATAAGGCGATGTCGATGCCGGTGGTGATCGGCATTCTGATGTTGATGGGCATCGTCACCAAGAACGCCATCATGCTGGTCGACTTCGCGGTCGAGGAGATCGGGCGCGGCGCGCCGCGCCTCGAGGCCTTGGTCGAGGCTGGCCGCAAGCGCGCGCGACCGATCGTGATGACGACGATCGCGATGGCGGCGGGCATGTTCCCGTCGGCTTTGGGCATGGGCGACGGCGGCGGCTTCCGCTCGCCGATGGCGATCGCGGTGATCGGCGGCCTTATCATGTCGACGATGCTGTCGCTCGTGTTCGTGCCGGCTGTGTTTACGGTGCTCGACGACGTCGGCCGCTTCGCCTGGCGCCTGTTCAGCCGCCTGGTCGGCGAAAAGGACGAACCGCAAGAGCCGGTGCGCGCCGCGCCGCAGCACGCAATGAGGCCACGACCCGCTCCCGACGTGCAGGTGGCGGCGGAATAGCCGGTCGCCGCGGCGAAATCCCCCAGCCGGTCAAGCGAGGCGCGCCGCAACCGTTTTGCCCGTTCGAAGATCGACCTTTGCGGCGTAGCGACGGCTGAGGGTGGGGATTCCTATGGCGCCCGTCGTGTGACGCAGATCACAGACGCGTGTTCAATTCTACTGTAACGTTTCTTAAATGGGGCGCGAAAGACAGCCTCGTTTTAAAGGGAAGGAAGTCAATTTTTTTAAGGGAAGGAAGTCAAAATGTCAAAATATGCTCGTTTGGCCGCGCTGACGGCCGTAATCCTGATGGGGTTCTCCTCGCTTGCCGAGGCCAGGGTCTATTGTTACAATAGGTATACTGGGGCGTTTCTCCACTGGGGATATTGTAGTCACCATTACTCCACGCCGGGGCGCACCTACTGCTATAACCGGTACACCGGGGAGTTTCTCAACTGGGGATCGTGCGATCGGTGAGCTTGGCGATTTCGCGGTCGGCTGAATTTAGTGTCCGGATGGGGGACGCTCGGGCGACCGGGCCGTCCTGTTGATCGGCATTCACTCATCGACCTCAGGGCGGCGCTAACGACGTGAGGAAGCTCGCCTGAGCGATCTTCCTCGCTTCCTGCTTCTGGATGGTCTCCTCCCCGATCCGCCACGCAGGCTCTGCGATGCCGCCTTTGCGGGGCCTGTAGGGGCCCTTGGGCGGCTTAGGAGCCTCGGTTATTTGCACGCCTGCCAAGCCGCGTGAGGATGCCCCCACATCCCAGCGCCAGCCCTCTCGTTGTGCTCGCG
>DATJLY010000331.1:0-2189 GCA_035509095.1 Allostellaceae bacterium
TTCTCGTCGACCGGATCGACCTCGGCGTCGAACGCGCGAGCCTTCTCGATGATGAAGGCGAGCTTCTCGAGGGGGATGGTCAACATGGGGGCGCTCCTGTCGTCTGCGAGCGCGACCCTAGCCCGCGCCCCGCCCGCGCGATTTGACCCAGGTCAAACCCGTCGCCGCGGACGTAAGCGTCGGGCGGCGACCGCCAATCACCCACCTCTTGCCCGTTACGGCGTCAGCGCGTCGAGCAGCGCCGTCGCGGCACGGAAATCCGTCGTCTCGAAACCCTCGGTGAACCGGCCATGGACCGGCGCCAGAATTTGTCGCGCCTCGTCGTGGCGGCGCTGGGTCACCCGCAAGCGCGCGAGGCTCACGGTCAGCCGCAGCTCCCAGAACACGGCGTCCTGCTCGCGGGCCACTTGAGCCCCTCGATGCAAGCAATCCTCGACCGCCGGGTCGTCCGGATCGCGCAGCGCCAACAGCTGGCCCTGGACCCGCAAGGTTTCGGGCACGAGCCACCGGTGGCCCGTCTCCGCCGCGAAACGCAGAGCCGTGTCGATCTCGGCGAGGCCCTCGTCGATGCGGCCAAGCGCGCCCAGCGCGGCAGCGAGCTCGATCAGGAAAATCGGGTAGAACAGCAGATACGACGCCGCTCGGATGTCCGCGAGGCCACGGCGCAGCAGATCGACCCCGGTATCGGGGGCGCCGCGCCGGGCCGCGACACTGCCTCGGACACAAAGGCCGGCCGCATGGAATGGCTGGGGCTTCTCCTTTTCGGCGTGAACGATCAGCTCCTCGCCATGGCGCTCGGCCTGGTCCAACTCGCCAAGGCTCAGAAAGATGAAGCCGGCCGCAAACGCCAGCGCGATGCACAGCACATTGCCCTGGTTCCCGCCGCGCGCGTCGTCGATCGCGCGCGTGACCGCCCGCGTTGCCGCATCCACCCGACCGAGCGACAGCAGGCTGACCGCAACATGGCCGGAGGCCGATGCCAAGAGGTCGCTGGTCAATCGGACCGTGTCCCGGTCCCGGCTTTCGATCGGATATCGATCGATCGCCCGCTGCAATCGTGTGGTCGCCTCGATGTGCTCGGCGAAATAGACGTACGGTATCCCGATCAGCCAGTCGGCCACGGCCCGGGATTGCCGGTCGTCAGAGCCGACCACCGTCTCGAGCGGCCGCGAAACCGCCAGCGCGTCTTCCAGTGCCGATGAGCGGGCGGCGAACAGCCAGAGACCGAGCGTCGTCCGTTGCTGATAGTCGAAATCCGCCAAGGCGCGCGCGAGGGTCAGTCCGCGCGCAAGCGCGTCCCGAGCCGGATCGACCATTCCCCTCGAATAGATCAGCGTCATGCCGAAGTTGCATCGCAGGATCATTTCGCGATGCGTGCCGGCGGCGTCGCCGATCTGCGCCAGCGCCTTGCCGGCCCATTCGCAGGCCTCCGGCATCAGCGACGCCGCGATCCAGAAGTCCGCCGCGACGGCAGCCAGCGCCACCCCCAAGGCCGCATCACCGCCAGGTGACAACGCCCAGTTCAGCGCCGCGCGGAGATTGTCGACTTCGACGCGATAGCGCCCGAGGTCATCGATGGCGGCCTGAAGCCGCCTCTCGGTACCGAACGGCGCGAACAGCGCCAGATAGAATTCCGCCTGAAGCCGCGCCACCTGCCGGACTTCGCCGCTGTCTCCGAGCTTCTCGAGCGCGTAGGCCCGGATGGTATCGAGCAGACGCCAGCGCGCGCCGCTATCCGCCTTGTCCAGCGCGACCAATGATTTTGCCACGAGGTTGGCGATGCCGTCCGTCACCGCCGCGCCATCGAGCGCGGTATCCGTCATGACGGCGGCGCCCGCATCGATGGTGAAGCCGGCGGGGAAGAGCGCCAACCGCCGCAGCAACTGCCGCTCGGCATCCGGCAGCAGCTCGTGGCTCCAATCGAGCGTCGCGCGCAGCGTGCGATGTCGCGGCAGCGCGGTGCGGCGGCCGGCCGTCAGCAGCGCGAAGCGATCGCCCAGGCCCATGGCGACCTGCTGAACGCCCAACGTGGCGGCACGCGCCGCGGCGAACTCGATGGCGAGCGGCATGCCGTCGAGGCGTCGGCAGATCTCGCCGATCGACGCGAGGTCGCTGGCGCCGGCCGAGAAGCCGGTGTCCAGCGACTTGCTCCGGGCGACGAACAGCTCGACCGCGCTGTGACCGAGGAT
>DATJLY010000332.1:0-3465 GCA_035509095.1 Allostellaceae bacterium
GCCCTTGTCGTTGAGAAAAGCCGGCGCGAGGGGACCATCGACCGCGCGGAAGGCAATCGCCTTGATCCGCCCGGCGCCTGCCGCATCGGCGAGGATGAGGCGAAGATGCGCGCTGCCCACGATCTCCGCGCGCAGCACCCGCAGGTGCGGGAAAACAAAGCGCGGCTCCGCATTGCCGGTCCCGAATGGCCCGACGCGCTCGATCATCTCGGCAAAGGCCGGACTGGCCGCCGCCGCGCTCAGCGCCCCGTCGACGCCAAGCTCGGGCACCACTTCGCCATCGCCCAGCGCCTCGCGCGCCCGGTCTTCGAGAAACGCCTTGAGGGCGCCGAGACGGTCGCCGGTGACCGAAAAGCCGGCCGCCATGGCGTGGCCGCCGCCCGCATGCGCGAGGCCCGCCTGACGCGCGGCGATCACGGCAGGTCCCAGCGCGAATCCGGCGACCGACCGGCCCGAGCCGCGGCCGACCCCATCCCCCATCGCGACGACGCAGGCCGGACGCCCATAGCGTTCCTTGAGCCGCCCCGCGACGATGCCGATGACGCCGGGATGCCACCCCTCGCCTGCCGCGAACAGAAGCGCGTTGCGCCCCAACGCCTCGATTTGCGCTTCGGCCTGGGCCAGCACCCGCGTTTCGATTTCGCGCCGCTCGGCATTCAAGGCCTCGAGCCGCTCTGCCAACGCGCGCGCTTCCTCGCCGCTCTCGGTCGCAAGAAGCCGCGCGCCCAGATCGGAAGCGCCGACACGTCCGCCGGCATTGACGCGCGGACCGAGGATGAAGCCCGCATGATAGGCGCCCATGGGCTCGGTCACGCGGGCCCTGTCGGCAAGTGCCGCGATCCCGGCATTGCCGCGTTTGCGCATCACCTTCAATCCCTGGGCGACGAGCGCCCGGTTGAGGCCGACAAGCGCCACCACGTCGCACACCGTGCCGAGCGCCACGAGATCGAGCCAGGACAAAAGATCGGGCTCGCGCCGCGCCGCGTACCAGCCGCGCTTCCTGAGCTCGCGGTTGACCGCCACCACCAGAAGGAACACGACACCAACGGCGGCAAGCGTGCGGTGCGGACTCGTCTCGTCGAGCCGGTTCGGGTTGATGATGGCATAGGCGGGCGGCAGCGACGGTTCGCCGACATGGTGATCGACGACGATGACGTCGAGCCCGGCTTCGGATGCTGCCGCGATCGGCGCATGTGCCGCGATACCGCAATCGACCGTGACCGCGACGGTGGCGCCGTCCGCGTAAAGGCGCAGCAAGGCAGGGGTGTTGGGGCCATAGCCTTCGCGCTGGCGGTCCGGGACATAGACCACGGTGCGCGCGCCCACGGCGAAGAAAAACCGCTGCAAGAGCGCGGCCGAGGTCGCGCCATCGACATCATAATCGCCGAAGACGGCAACCGTCTCGCGCCGTTCGACAGCGCTCGCAAGCCGCGATGCGGCCCGCTCCATGTCCTTGAGGTGCGACGGATCGGGCAGGCTCTCGCGCAGCAGCGGGTTGAGGAAACGCTCCGCTTCTTCGGGCCCGATGCCGCGGGCAGCGAGCACGCGGCCGATGATCTCCGGCAGCCCCAGCCGCTGCGCGATCGCAAGCCCTGCGCGCGGGTCGCCCGTGCGTTCGCGCCACCGCCGCCCCGTCAGCGAGCGTTCGACGCCAAGGATCCCCGCGCCGCTCAAGGAAACGGGTTCTTGCGGAAATTGAAGGCGATCGAGATGCGCGGCCGCTTTCCGCGATGCGGCATCACCATGTGCGGCAGATAGCTCGGAAAGAGCACCATCAGGCCCGATCGCGGCTTGATATAGATGCCGGCCGACAGGATCGTCGGGAAGAAGGTGGCGCTCCGTTGGGCCGACGCATCGGTGACCTCGAGCGCCGTGCCGAATTCCTGATCGGGCGGCGGATCGCCATCATCGACATAGTATGTCCCCGACCAGGTCGACATGCCGTGAATGTGCATGCGGTTGAAGTCGCCGACCCGGTTGACGTTGGCCCAGGCCTCGATGGCCCAGGTAAAAGCCGGCGCCTGGCGGCCCGCGAGCGTGCGGGCTGTCGCTTCGGTGACGAGCGCGATCATGCGGCCGATGAGCGCGCTGCCAGCGTCGCCGCAGAATTGGAGCTGCCCGGCCTCGGAATGCCAGCCGCCCACATTGCTCTTGCTTTGACCAAGGCCGGGCGTCTCGCGCTCATGCGCCAGAATCTTCTGACGCAGCTCCTTGTTGAGGGCATCGTTATCGGGCCATTGATACGAGGCGAACGGGCTTGGGAAGAGATTGACGAACTCGATCTCTCCCAAGCCCGCCATGACTCAGAAGCCTGCCTTGCGCCGGAAATTGTGCTGCGCCTCGATGACGCGGACCGTGCCGCTTTTCGAGCGCATGACCATCGATTGCGTCGTGGCGCCGCCCGCAAAGCGGCGCACGCCTTGCAGCATGGTGCCGTTGGTGACGCCGGTCGCCGCGAACATCACTTCGCCGTGGGCGAGATCGAAGAGCGCGTATTTCCGGTCAAAATCCGTGATGCCAAAGCGTTTGGCGCGCGCGCGCTCGTCATCGTTGCGGAAGATGAGGCGCCCCTGCATGAAGCCGCCGATGCAATTCAGCGCCGCTGCCGCCAGGACGCCTTCGGGCGCGCCACCCGATCCGATATAGATATCGACGCCGCTATCGGGGCGCGCGGTGGCGATCACGCCCGACACGTCGCCGTCGGAAATGAGCATGATGCGCGCGCCGGCCTCGCGTACCTTGGCGATCAGCTCGGTATGGCGGGGACGATCGAGGATGCACACCACGAGATCGGCGACATCGGCCTTTTTCGCCTTGGCCAGCGACTGAAGATTCTTTTTCGGCGTCTCGTCGAGATCGACGACGCCGTCGAGCCCGCCGCCGACGGCGATCTTGTCCATATAGACGTCGGGAGCGTTGAGGAAGCCGCCTTCTTCGGCCATGGCGATGACGGCGAGCGCGTTCGAGCCGCCCTTTGCCGTGATGGTCGTGCCTTCGAGCGGATCGAGCGCGATGTCGATCCGCGGCCCATGGCCGGTGCCGACCTTTTCGCCGATATAGAGCATCGGCGCTTCATCGCGCTCACCCTCGCCGATCACAACGGTGCCCGCGATCGCGAGGCCGTTGAGCGCCTGACGCATCGCATCGACCGCGGCCTGATCCGCCGCCTTCTCGTCGCCGCGGCCCATGAGCCGCGACGCGGAAAGCGCCGCCGCTTCCGTAACCCGCACCGCCTCGAGCGCGAGGTTGCGATCCATCGTCGTGGTCTCGGCCATCCTTGCCTCCTAGAGGTTCTCTACCCTGATCATCCGCGGCGGCTCCCGCACCGTCGGCAGATGCGCGATCCGGTCGAGCGCGCGGCGCATCGCCGCCTCCTCGGTCTCGTGCGTCGTCAGCACCACCGGCACGGCCTCGCCCGGCGCGCGGCCGCGCTGGATCATCTGTTCCATCGACACCTGCTCGTCG
>DATJLY010000333.1:0-2829 GCA_035509095.1 Allostellaceae bacterium
ACCAACGTCATCGACGTGCATATGAGCCGGCTTCGGCAGAAGATCGACAAGGGGTTCGAGCGGCCGCTCCTGCACACGGTGCGCGGCGCGGGCTATCGCCTCGCCGCGGAATAGGCATCCCGATGCGGCGCTACTTCAACACCAACGCCGTCCGGCTCGCCGCGCTTTATCTCCTGCTGTTCGTGACGTCGGTGCTGGCCCTTCTGGTCTTCATCTACATCTCGACCGCCGATTTCGCCAAGCGCCAGACCGAAGAGACGCTCGACGCCGAATCGCGGGGCCTCGCGGAGCAATATCAGGAACGCGGCATCGCCGGCCTGGTGCAGATCATTCAGGACCGCAGCAGCGAGCACGGGGGCGAACAGACATTCTATCTCCTGGCCGATCCGTTGCTGCATCCGCTCGCCGGCAATCTATCGAAATGGCCGAATGCCACGACGCTTCGCCCGGGCTGGATCGAGTTCCCGGTCGAGGTCGACGCCAATGGCGGCCGCGTGGAGCACACGGCCCTTGCCTCGGTGTTCGTGCTTCCGGGTGGCTTGCGGCTCCTCGTAGGCCGGGATCTGAGCGACGCCTCGGCCTTCCGCACGCGCATCACCCGCACGCTCTCGTGGGCGGCGCTCCTGACCATCGCGCTCGGCATCGCCGGCGGCATGTTCATGACCCGCAACATGCTCGCGCGCGTCGAGGCGGTGAACCGCACCAGCGAGCAGATCATTCACGGCGACCTGACGAAGCGCGTGCCCGTCACGGGGAGCGGCGACGAATTCGATCAGCTTGCGGCGAACCTCAACGCGATGCTCGATCAGATCGAGCGGCTGATGCTTGGCGTGCGGCAGGTGACCGACAACATCGCGCATGATCTGCGCACGCCGCTCGCGCGGCTGCGCGCGCGGCTCGAGGTCACGCTCCTCGAAAAGCCGGATGCGCAATTCTATGCCGACGCGATCCGCGACACGATCGTCGAGGCCGATCGCCTCCTCGGCACGTTCAACGCGCTGCTCTCGATCGCCGAAGCCGAAGCGGGCGCGCGCAGCGAGGGCTGGGCGGTCGTCGACCTCGCCGCCATCACCCGCACCATGGCCGAGCTCTACGAGCCGGTCGCCGACGAACGCGGGCTCGCGCTGCACGTCGAAACGGACGTGAGCCTGCCGGTCCGGGGCGATCGTCACCTTCTGTCGCAGGCGATCGCCAATCTGCTCGACAACGCGCTGAAATACACGAGCGAGGGAAGCGTGACGCTTTCGGCCCAGGCCTCGGACGAGCGCGCGCGGGTCATCGTCGCGGATACCGGACCGGGCATCCCGGCCGACCGGCGAGTGTCGGTGTTTGACCGATTCGTACGGCTCGAAGGGAGCCGCAGCACGCCCGGAAACGGCCTTGGGCTGAGCCTCGTGCGCGCCGTCGCAAAGCTGCATGACGGCGCCTGCTGGCTCGAGGACAATCAGCCGGGCTTGCGCGCCGTCCTGAGCGTCCCGCTGGCGCGGATCGAGAAGGCGCCGCGGCTAGCAGAAAGCAGGACCCCGGCTTGACGCGCAGACCCGTGCGCGATCGCCGAGGCGCTTCGACATCTCCTTGAGCCGGCGCCGGAACTCGACCGCGTCGAGCCCCGCCGCGCGCAAGACATATTGCATGATCTCGTCGCTGAGCAATTCATCGAGACTGGGTTCACCCAGTGAGCGCCAGTTGGGCATCTCACCCTCCCTTGCAACGCCGCGAGCATCGCCATGGAGCATGTCCGAAATATGGCGAGGCCAAGATAATTTGTTGAATTGAGACTCCGGGCGTATCGCTATAATCGACGTGACAAATACGCAACGGACCGACTGACGTGGCGCGGCGCCAATCCCCACTCGACATCGACTTCGCCGATACTGCCGACGACCCGCTCGCGAGCCGCCGCCGCAGCGAGGTGATGCAGCTGGGCATCGGCATCGTCACCGGGATCCTCATCTTCGGCGGTGGGGTCGGGCTATTTGCTGCCGGGATCAACCTTCTGGGCGGGATGTTCATCGCCGTTGCCATCGTCCGGGCGGTTTCGCTCGTCCTGGAACGGCGGGGTCATCACAATGCCACGCTCATCCATATCGGTTCGGCGTGCCTCCTCTATTGCGCCGCCATCGCCGAGCTGGGCCCCGGCGCCGGGGTGCAGTTCTGGGCGGTGCCCTTGATGGGCGTGCCAAGCCTCGTCCTGGGACCCCAGCATCAGCGGCTGCGCCCCGTGATCTATGGCGTCACGCTGGCGACCGTCGTCGCCGGCGTGCTGATCGCGCGCCGTTTTCCGCCGCATACTTTGCTGGCATCGGACATCCTGAGCCGGGTTGAGATGGCCAATCTCACTCTCGTGATCATCTTCACGACCCTTGTGCTGCGCGTCTATCGCCGCATGCTGGACCGGGCGGAGCGGCGGTTCATGCAGGAGCGCGCGGTTTCGGAGCGGCTGCTCGCCAACATCCTGCCGGGCCCGATCGCGGCGCGGCTGAAGCGCGACGAGCACCCCATCGCCGATGGCTTCGAGGAGGTGTCGGTTCTCTTCGCCGATGTCGTCAATTTCACGGAATTTTCGGCCCATGCGGCGCCCGAGGCGGTGGTCACCTTGTTGAACCGCCTGTTCCACGCGTTCGACGACATGGTCGAGCGCCACGGCCTCGAGAAGATCAAGACCATCGGCGATGCCTACATGGTGGCGGCCGGCGTTCCGGGTCATCGTGACGACCATGCCGACGCGGTCGCCGATCTCGCCTTCGAGATGCTGGCCTTCACCGATGCGCTGTCGCGCGAAAGCGGGCAATCGGTGGCGTTGCGCATCGGCATCCATTCCGGGCCGCT
>DATJLY010000334.1:0-11545 GCA_035509095.1 Allostellaceae bacterium
TGCGATCCCCCTCATGCGGCGGCGCAAGGCATAGACCTGATCGAGAAGGCCCAGCACCACCGGCATCGCTTCGTCGTCGATCGCGAGATCGCGTCTCAGCTCGACGATGAGGCGCACGCGCGCGACATCGATCTCGTGAAACACATAACCGCCGTCGCCCTCTTCGGGCAGGACCCAGCGCTCGACGATCCAGCGCTCGAGCTCGGTCACCTCGAGGCCGCCGATCAGCTCGCACACGACGCGGACGCTGGTCATGTCCCCTCCATTCCGCGGCGCGGATCGTAGGGATGCTTTTCCGCCCAGCCGCGCAGGAAATCCGCGAGCTCGGCGTTGCCGCCCTCGGGCAGCACGACCTTCAAGGTCACGTATTCATCGCCCGCGGCGCCGTCGGTCTTTTTCACGCCCTTGCCGCGCACGCGCAGCACGCGGCCGGTGTTCGAGCCGGCAGGCACGGTCATCATCACGGCGCCGGACGGCGTCGGCACGCTGACCCTTCCACCGAGCACCGCCTCGCCCAAAGTCACCGGCAGCTCGATATGAATATCGTTCCCGTCACGCCGAAACAGCTTGTGCGGCGTGATGCGAATTTCGACCAGCGCATCGCCTTGCGGGCCGCCGCCGATGCCCGCGCCCCCTTGTCCCTTGAGGCGCAGGACCTGGCCATCCTCGACGCCGGCGGGCACCGTCACGTCGAGCGTGCGCCCTTGCGGCAGGTCGAGCCGCTTCACCCCGCCATTGACCGCGTCGAGGAAATCGAGCGCGAGGACGAAATGATGGTCGGGCCCGCGCATGCGGAAATTGCCGCGCTGGCCGCGCCGCTCGCCACCGAACATGCCGAACAGAGTCTCGAGATCCTCTGGATCGATTTGGGTCTCGTACTTCTCGCCGGGCGCCCCTTCGGCGAAGCCGCGCCATGTCTGCTGCGGCGGCGGCCGCTCGGCGCCGGTCTCGTCGATCTCGCCGCGGTCAAACCGCGCGCGCTTGTCCTTGTCGGAGAGAAGGTCATAGGCCGAGGCGATTTCCTTGAAGCGCGCCTCGGCCTCCTTGTTGCCGGGATTGAGGTCGGGATGATTGCGCTTGGCGAGCTTGCGATAGGCGGTGCGGATCGCCTCGAGATCGGCATCCTTTGATACGCCCAGCACGTCGTAGGGGTTTCTCGCCATGACCCATGGACCATAGAGGCGCTGTTAGGCCGCCGGCAATCCCGCGATGCGGGCGCTTTCGTTCCAGAGCTTCAACGCCGCGACATCGTCCCGGGCCGCCGTGGACGGCGTCTCGACGCGGCACTCGCCGAAATAGAGGCCACTTTTCGATGCGACCTCCGGCGCGGTCGCCAGATAGACCACC
Source organism: Allostellaceae bacterium (assembly GCA_035509095.1). GTDB lineage: Bacteria > Pseudomonadota > Alphaproteobacteria > ATCC43930 > CGMCC-115725 > DATJLY01. The sequence goes on from DATJLY010000334.1 coordinate 1,348, forward strand.
GTCTCGGCCCCGCGTGCGGGCGAAATGGCGACGAGCCGCTTGCCGATCGACAGCGCGATCCGAAAAAGCCCGTCGGTGTTGTCGCCGAACCCGGTCGCGACGAAGCCGGGATGGAGGCAATTGGCGGTAACGCCCATATCGACGATTCGCCGCGCCAGCTCGCGCGTGAAGAGGATGTTGCAGAGCTTCGAGCGCTGATAGGCGGTGCGGCCCCGATATCCTCGCGCCATCTGCAGGTCGTTGAAATCGAGTTGCGCGCCGCGATGGGCGCCCGAGGCCACGTTGACGATACGGGCAGGCGCCGACGCCGCGAGCCGCGGCAGCAACAACCGGGTCAGCAGGTAATAGTTCATGTGGTTGAGGGCAAAGGTGCGCTCGAGCCGGTCCTCGGTCTCGGCGCGGCGATTGAAGATGGCGCCGGCATTGTTGACGAGGACATCGAGCCGCGGCAGCGCCTCGAGCGCCGCCGCGATCTTGCGCACGGCATCAAGCCGCGACAGGTCGGCATAGAGCACGTCTGCGTCGCATGCGGAATTCAATTCCTTGAGCCGCGCGAGCGCCGCTGCGCCCTTTGCCGGATCGCGGGCGAGCAGGACGAGGCGCGCGCCGCTCGTCGCCAAGGCCTCCGCGGTCGCGAGCCCAATGCCGGAGGTCGCCCCGGTGATCACGACGATCTTTCCATCAAGCGCCGGCATGCCGCCCTCACGGCGCCGGCGCGGTGACGATCGAAGCGATGAGGCTCCACGTCTCGGCGCTTGCCGCGGCCAGCGGCCGCTTGTCGGAGATGCGCGGATCGTAGGGCGAGCCGTCGAGGAACGTCGCGACGCCGCCCGCTTCCGCCGCGATCAGCATGCCCGCCGCGTGGTCCCACACGAGCGAGCGGGAATGGAGCGTGAAATGCGCCTCCCCGCGCGCCAGCTCCATATATTCGAGGCCGCTGCACCCGCGATTGCGCACGGCGCCGACCCGGCCGCTCGCTTCGAGCGCCACCGCCGCCCTGACCCCGGCCGGCGTCCGGCCATAGGCAGAGCCGGCAAGCGAGGATTGGCGGGTCTCCGCCACGACCCGAAGCCGGCGCCCGTCGCACCAGGCGCCGCCGCCTCGGACTGCCATCACCATCGCATCGCTCAGCGGATCATAGATCCAGCCCGCTTCGGTCACGCCGCGCACCACATAGGCGATGATCACGGCAAAGCGCGGCACGCCCTTGGCGAAATTGCCGGTGCCGTCGATCGGATCGATGACCCACACGGGCGCGTCCTCTCCAAGGAGCTGGAGCCGGGTCGGATCGGCATGGACGCCTTCCTCGCCAATCGCCGCGGTGCCCGGCTCCAGCGCGACGAGTCCGCGCGTCAGCGACCGCTCCGACTCGACATCGGCGATGGTGACGAGGTCGCCTGGCTTCTTCTCCGAGATGTCGCCGGCACCCAGCGCCCGGAACCGCGGCAGGATCTCGGTCGCCGCGGTGTCACGGATGATGCGGGCGACGCGGTCGAGATCGGGCATGACTATTCCTACCCTATCGAAGGAACGGCGTCACGGCGGCGAGGAATTCCTCGAACCGCTCGGCATGGAGCCAATGCCCGGCGCCTTCGATCGTGACGAGGCGATAGTCGGGAAAGAGCTGCGCGAAGGCCGGCCGGTCGGCGTCGCGGATATAGGCCGAATTGGCGCCACGCACGACGAGCGTCGACCCGCGATAGGCCGTGCCCGGCGGAAAGGCAGGGAAACCGGCGAGCTCGGCCATGTTCGCGACAATGGCCTCGAGGTTGAGCCGCCAATGCATGCCTTGAGATCCGGCCACGAGATTCTGCAGAAGAAAGGCCCGTACCGCCGGGTCCTCGATCCGCAGTCGCATCTGTGCGTCGGCATCGCCGCGCCGGGTGACCTTGGTGAGGTCGATCGACCGCATCGCCTCGGCCTCTTCGAGATGCGTGGGCCGGCGCGCCACCGGCGCGATGTCGACGACCACCAGCCGCTCGAGCAAAGCCGGATCGGCGAGCGCCAGGGTCATCGCCACCTTGCCGCCCATGCTGTGGCCCAGGATCGCCGGGCGCGCGATGCCGTGGTCCGCGACAAAGGCGGCGACATCCTCCGCCATCGCCGGATAGTCCATGCGGTCATCCCAAGGCGAGGCGCCGTGGTTGCGCAGGTCGAGCACATAGACCGTCCGCCATTCGCCGAGCCGCCGCGCCACCGCCGCCCAATTGCCATGCGATCCGAAAAGCCCGTGGAGAATGAGGAGGGGCGGCCCGGACCCGAACGAGGCATGCGACAAGGCGACAGACATGACCCTCCCCTCGCGGCAGGCGGCCGGCGGCGGTAAGATAACGGCATGAACGATATGATCCGTTTGCCGTCAAGCGAGTGCGACGTCGTGGTGGTGGGCGCCGGCGCCGCGGGCGTCGGGGCCGGGCGTCGCCTGGTCGCCGCGGGGCTCGATGTGGTCGTTCTGGAGGCACGGGACCGGCTCGGCGGGCGTGCCCACACCGTCGAGACTTCGCTTGGCCTGCCCGCCGATCTGGGCTGCGAGTGGCTCCACTCGGCCGAGCGCAATCCCTGGACCGGCATCGCGCAGAAGATGGGGTTCGAGATCGACCAGCGCCTGCCCAATTGGGGGGCGCGCGTAAGCTGGCTCTTCGGCGAGGCGGCGCAGCAGGACTGGATGGAGGCGCGCGATCGCTTCGACGAAGCCTGCGAGCGCGCCGCGCTCGAGCCGCGGGACCGCGCCGAGGTCGAGCTGTTGGAGCCGAACGGGCGCTGGAACGGGCTGCTCCGCGCCGTCAGCACTTGGGCCAACGGCACCGAGCTGGAGCGCGTCTCGGTCAAGGACCACGCGCGCTACGAGAACAGCAACAACAACTGGCGTGTCATCAAGGGCTATGGCACGTTGATCTCGGCCTATGGCGCCCGCTTGCCGGTACGGTTCGGCACCATCGTCTCGCGCATCGACCATGGCGGCCGGCGCATCACCGTCACCACCAACCGCGGCGACATTTCCGCGCGCGCCGTGATCGTGACCGTCTCGACCAACCTGCTCGCCAACGAGGCGATCCGGTTCGTGCCGGCGCTTCCGGACAAGCTGGCGGCGGCCGCGGGCCTGCCGCTCGGCATCGCCGACAAGATGTTCTTCGCGATCTCGGGACAAGCCGAGGATTTCCCGAACGACCGGCATCTCGTCGGCGTCACCGACCGCACCGCGACCGGCGGCTACCAGATCCGCGCGCATGGGTGGCCGATGATCGGCGCCTATTTCGGCGGCGAGCTCGCGACCGGGCTCGAGCGCGAGGGCGAGGCCGGCATGGCGTCCTTCGCGATCGACGAGCTTGCCGGGCTGTTCGGCAATGACATCCGCGCGCGGCTCACGCCGCTCGCGCACTCGGCCTGGGTGCTCGACCCATTCGCCACCGGCTCTTATTCCTGCGCGCTGCCGGGCCATGCCGACGACCGGCTGGTGCTCTCAGCGCCCGTCGACGACCGGCTGTTCTTCGCCGGCGAAGCGTGCTCGGTGAATTTCTTCGGCACGGCGCACGCCGCCTTCATCTCTGCCGAGGCCGCCGCCGACAGGGTGATCACGACGCTTGGCGCGGTGAAGGCGCTCCCGGCCTAGTCTAGCGCTTCAGGCCCATCGCCCAGACGAGGCCGCCATGGAGATAACGCGGTTCCATGTCGTGCCCGTCGCCGTGAAGGCATAGCTCCAAGGTCCGGCCCGAGCCGCAGGACGTCCATTCCTGGCAAGTAAGGTCGTCCTCCTTCACCGTGCGGTCGGGCGTCGGCCCGCAGGAATCATCGGCGCGCAAGATCGTCCACCCCTTCATCACGTCGCCTTGCGTGAATTTCCCGAAGATCGTGCGGCCTTGCATCGGCACCGTCGTGTCGGTGAGGCCATGGACGTGGCGCAAATTGATCGGCCCGCCTTCGCAGCGCTCGGGATAGGGCAGCCAGAAAGCGCCCGACACCGGCAGAAACGCCGCGAACCCTTGCGGCGCGTGGCAGGCGAGATCCCACACCATCGACCCGCCGATCGAGAAGCCGGCGGAATAAACGCGCGTCTTGTCGATCGGCCAGCGCTTTTCCGCATCGGTGACGACCTCGTGCAGGAAGGCGAGATCGTCGCGTTCGTGGCGCGGCGCGCCCACATGACTCCAGGCATGCGAGAGCCCGTCGGGCACGACGAAGAGCATGCCAAGGCTTGTCACCGACGCGACAAGATCGCCGGTGCCCGTCACTTCCGCGCTGCTCTGGCCATAACCGTGCGTGTAGAGCACCATCGGCAAGGCGCTCTTGCCGTCCCAGCCCGGCGGCACGACCACGCGGTAGGTTCCGTCGGGCAGCGTGAAAAGAGGCGCCTCGGCATGCGCGGGAAAATTCAGCGCGACGAGCGCCGCAACTATCGCAAACAGCATCCTCATGGCGAGATTTCCTCGAGCACGCGACCCTTGGTCTCGGTGCCGACGATCGCCACCATCGCGGCGCCGATGAGCGGTACCAGCCCCAGCATGAGGAACACATAGGAAATGCCGGCCGATCCCAGCACGATGCCGATAAGCGTCGGGCTGAGGCTCGCGCCGATATTGCGCGCGGTCGCCGACGTGCCGACCGCGAAAGCGCGCATGCGGGTCGGAAACAGCTCCGGCGTGTAGACATAAAGGCTGACCGAGCAGGTCGAATGGCAGAATTGGCTGAGCCAGGCGAGGATCATGAGTTCCGGCACGCTGGTGACGCCGACGCCGGCGAGGATCAGCAGCGGCAGGCTGCCGAGCGGCAGCGCGAGCGCGAACCACAATCTGCGGCCGGTCCGGTCAAGCAGCAGCGCGACCGTAAGCGCCGACCCGATCCCAAGCGCATAGTTGAGGAAGGAATATTGCAGCGTCTCGTGCACGGTGAGATGGAGCTGCGTGCGATAGATGGTCGGCAGCCAGGTGTTGAGGCCCTGGGTCGTGAAGAACTGACAGAACCACAAGGTCCAGACGAGGATGGTGCGCGTGCGGTAATCGAGTGCGAACATCTCGCGGAACCGGGTGCGCCGGCCCTCGACCGGGGGAACGGCGCTCGCACTGGGCGCGGGAAGCGGGTGGCCGAGCGCCGCTTCGGCCTCGCCCTCCATGCGCGTCACGATCGCGTCGGCCTCTGCGACGCGGCCCTTGCTGGCAAGCCAGCGCGGCGATTCCGGCAGCAGCCGGCGCATCACGGCGGCCACGATCGCAGGCAGCGCGCCCACGAAAAAGATCGATTGCCAGCCGAAATTGGGAACGAGCCACAAGCCGGTCGACGCCGCGCCGATATAGCCCACCGCGAACGCTGTCTCGTACATCAGGAAGAAACGGCCGCGGCTTGGCGCGCGCGCGATCTCGTTGATATAGGTCGCTGCCACCGGCACCTCGCCGCCGAGACCGCATCCTTGCACGAAGCGCGCGATGAGCAGCGACGGCGGGCTCCAGCTGAACCCGCATAAAAGGCTCGCAAGCCCGAACAGGCCGGCCGAATAGGCCGTCGCGCGCAACCGCCCGAACTGCTCCGCGAACCACGGAAAGAACAGCGCGCCAAGGACCTGACCGACATAGGCGCCGGAAATCAGCATCCCCGTCTGGGCCGGGGTCAGCTTCCACGCCACCGCCAGCACCGGCATCACGAAGGCGATCGCGAGCGCGTCGAACCCGTCGAAGAATGTCGCCATGCCGACAATGAGACGCGACCGCCAATGGGTGCGCGTGATCGGCAGCCGCTCGAGCCTGGCAGCGAGCGTGCGTTGCGCCGCGCCCAACGCGGCACGTTCCTCCGCCGTCGCATCAGCAACGCGATCCGCGGTCGCCGTGAACTGGACCATGTGCCGCGTTCCTCCCCGCCGGGCACCCTATCGCCGGCGGCGAAGAGACACAATTGCCGTGCCCGCGCGCTTCCCCGTACGCGTCATTGCCGGGCTTGACCCGACGAGCCGATGGACCCGCGGATCAAGTCCGCGGGTGACGATCGCGCGGAAAGGCGTCGCGAAGAAGAGGTCAAGCTTTGCGCGGGCAGACCTCACGCCATTCGCGCCAACACCTGCTCCAGTCTTGCGAAGAATTGCTGCCACCCGCCTTGGGCGCCTTGATAGGCCTGTTGTTGTTCCGGCCGGAAGCCCGATTGCTCCATGCGCAGATGCGTGCCCTTGCTCGTCGGGGTGAGGGTCCATGTGACCACCGTCTCCACGCCAATTGCCGCCCAGGTGTAGGACAGCGTTTTGTTCGTCTCGACCTCCCGGACCTGACAATCGACGGCACCCCAGTCGGCGCGCAGATTGAAACGATGGTCCACGACCGGCGAGAAGTCGTTCTTCATGAGCCACTCCTCGATCAAATGGGGCTGCGTGAGCGCGCGCCAGATCTTTTCCGCCGGATAAGGGATGTCACGCTCGACGATGACGGAGCGCGTTCCGATCGCTGTATTCGTCATTGGCCGATCCTTTCGGGCAAATCTCTCAAGCGCTCTTTGATTTCTTCTGTGAGCGCGCCGATAGGTTCAACGCCGCGGCGGCGCGAAAGAGCGCTTTCACCGCCTTCTCATCGATCTTGTCTCCTTCATGGAGATCGATGGCGCGCCTTACATTGCCGTCGAGACTGGCGTTGAAGAGTCCGGCGGGATCGTCCAACGAGGCGCCCTTCGCGAAGGTCATCTTCACGGCATTCTTGTAAGTCTCGCCGGTGCAGATGATTCCGGCATGCGACCACACCGGAACCCCTCTCCACTTCCACTCTTCGAGCACATCGGGGACAGCCTCTTTGATGAGCTTTCGCACCCGGGCGAGCGTCTCGCCCCGCCAATCGCCGAGTTCCTTGATTCTCGCATCGATCAGCCGGGAGGGAGAAGTCGCGGATGTGCTCATTGATCCATCCTTTTCAGCAGCTCTTCGAGCTGATCGAACCGGCTTTGCCAGAACCCGGCCATTTGGCTCGTCCAGTCGATCAGCGGGGCCAGGGCGCCAAGCTGCGCGCTATAATGCGTTTGGCGGCCTTCGTGGCGGTCGCGCACCAGCCCGGCCTGTTTCAGAACGCCAAGATGCTTCGAGACGGCCGGCTGCGAGACCTTGGCCCGCGCCGTCAAAGCGCCGACTGTCTGTTCGCCCTCGCGGCACAGCCGCTCGAAGATCGCCCGACGCGTCGGATCGGCGAGCGTTCTGAAGAGCACATCGTGAGCGGTCGGCATGTGCGATTAATAACCCATTGGCTATGGATAAACGCATAACCAACGGGATATGTCTCGTCAAGCAGGAACGCGGCTGATCAAGCGACCGCGAGATAGTGGATGCTGAACAGGTTGCCGCGGTCGGTCCAGGTGCGCACCGGGCGGAAGCCCGCGCGCGCGGCGAGCCGGTGGAAGCCCTCGATCGAATATTTATAGGAATATTCGGTATGGATGCGCTCGCCTTCGGCGAACGCGATGGCGCGGCCCGATATCGTGACGACCTGGTCGGCGAGCGAGCGGATGAAGATTTCGATGCGGCCCACAGTCTCGTTGTAGGTCGCCTCGTGCGCGAAGCGGTCGAGCGAGAAATCGGCGTCGAGCTCGCGATTGATGCGTTCCAGCAAATTGAGACTGAACGCGGAGGTCACGCCCTGCGCGTCGTTATAGGCTGCCTCGAGAGTGGCCTTGTCCTTTTGCATGTCGACGCCGACCAGCATCGCGCCGTCATCGCCGACGACGAGGCGGCTGCCGGCAAGGAAGTCCACCGCCTCGGTCGGCGTGAAGTTGCCGATGGTCGATCCCGGGAAGAAGCCGAGCCGCCGGCCCGGTGTGTCGGGAAGCGGCCCGAGATCGAACGGGTGCATGTAATCCGCGCACACGGCGACGATGGGAAGTGCGGGGAAGTCCGCGGCGAGCGCCTCGGTCGCGGCGCGGAGCTGTTCGCGCGAGATGTCGATCGCGACATAGGCGGCGGGCCGCTGCAGCGCCCTGAGGAGCGTGCGCACCTTGCGGCTCGCGCCGCTGCCGAACTCGACGAGCTGGGCGCCGGGACCGATGAGCGCCGCGATGTCGCCGGCCTTGTCCTCGAGGATCTGCGTCTCGGTCCGGGTCAGGTAATATTCCGGCACCTCGCAAATCTCTTCGAACAGCGCCGAGCCGCGCGCGTCGTAAAGATACCGGCAGGGAATGGATTTCCGCCGCGCGCTCAGCCCTTCGAGCACGGAATCGCGAAAGGTCGCCTCATCGGGCGCGACGTCGCGGAATTGAGCCAGTACCTCGCTCTCTCTCATAGGTCCTCCGCCAACCGGATACCGCCGAACGCCCACCGGGCGGCCGAGGGAAAGAAGTTGCGATAAGTGAGGCGCACATGGCCTTCCGGCGTGACGCAGGCGCCGCCGCGCAGGACCATCTGGTTCGCCATGAACTTGCCGTTATATTCGCCGACCGCGCCTCCTTCGGCGCGGAAGCCCGGATACCCGACATAAGGGCTCTGGGTCCATTCCCAGCAATCGCCGATCATCTGCGCGACGCCATCGGGATCGGCGGTCCGGGGATGGTAGAGACCGCTCGACATCAAATTCCCCTCGAGCGCGGGTTCGACCCACTCCGCCGCCGCCTCCCATTCAGCCTCGGTCGGCAAGCGGCGCCCGCTCCAGCGCGCATAGGCATCTGCCTCGAAATGACTCACGTGGCAGACCGGTTCCGCGGCATCGACGGCACGGCGGCCGGACAGCGTGAAGACCGACCACGCCCCGTCATCCTCGGCGCGCCAATAAAGTGGCGCGGTCCAGCCCTCGCGCTGCACGGTCGCCCAGCCTTCGGAGAGCCAGAATTCCGGCCGGCGGTAGCCGCCCTCGGCGATGAAGTCGAGATACTCCCCGCACGTGACGAGGCGGCTTGCGAGGCGAAACGGCTCGAGCCAGACCTTGTGGCGCGGCCCCTCGTTGTCGAAGGCGAAGCCCGTGCCGGCATGGCCGATCTCGCGCAGCCCGCCCGGAAAATCGACGAACCGCAACGGCGGCGCGTTGCGGCGTAGGGCCGCGCCGGGCGCCCCATAGGCCGGCTGCAACGGGTTGAGCGACAGGCCGTGCTTGATGTCCATCAGGATCAGCTCCTGATGCTGCTCCTCATGGTTGAGGCCGAGCTCCAGCAACGGCGCGACCGTACGCCAAGCTGCTTCGCCAAGGTCGCGTGCCAGCCGCTCCATCCCTTCATCGACATGGGCGCGATAGTGCGCGATCTCCGCCATGCCGGGCCGGGACAGCATCCCGCGGGACGGCCGGGGATGGCGCGGTCCCACCGCCTCGTAATAGGAGTTGAACAGGTAGCCGTAATCGGCGCTCGCCTGGCGATAGCCCGCCAGATGCGGTGCCAGCACGAATGTTTCAAAGAACCAGGTCGTATGGGCGCGATGCCACTTGGTCGGACTGGCGTCCGGCATGGATTGGAGGGTCTGATCCTCGGGCGACAGCGGCTCGGCCAAGGCCTCGGTTCTGGCCCTGATCGCGCGATAGCGGTCAAGAAATCCCTGCCGGTTGTCCAGGCGGACATCCGTTCGGATGCTCGGGCTCATCGGGTCCACGCTCCCTCGAGCCGCCGCTGGATCGGCCGCCCGACTCGAAGGTTAACGCCGCAAGGGGCGTCAGGGAAGCCGCTTGCATGGCAAGGTCCGTGACACGACATAAAGGCAAATCCCGGGTGGCCGCCGGGTGGAGGGGACCATGAACCGATTCCGCTTTCTTGTCGTTTTCCTGCTCGCCGGGTTCATCGCGTTCGCTCCGGCGCTCGCCGAGGCGCGGGCCGGCGGCAGCTATCGGTCCGGCGGCAGCAGCAGCTTCATGAGCCAGGGCAGCCGCGGCTCGCGCACCTATGCGCAGCCGATGCAGCGGAGCATCACGCCGCAAACCCCTGCGGCGTCGGGTCAAATGCCCTATTCCTATGGCTCCGCGCATCCGTTCTGGACCGGGCTGGCGGGCGGCCTTTTCGGCGGCTGGCTCGGCAGCATGCTGTTCCCGCATTGGGGCATGGGATATGGCGGCTATGGCTATGGCGGCGGGATCGGCTCGATCTTCCTGTGGCTGTTCCTGTTCTGGCTCGCCTGGCGGGCGTTCCGGCTGTTCGCGCCGGGGGTGCATACGCTATCGGCCGGGATGGGCGGCGGGTCCATGCTCTATGGCGGACCGGCGGCCGCAGGTTCGGGCTATGGCTATAGCTATGGGGCAGCGACAGGGGCGGTGCCACGGGGCGAGCCGCTGGC
>DATJLY010000335.1:0-2470 GCA_035509095.1 Allostellaceae bacterium
CACGGCACCGCTGGGCGAAGTGACGACACCGATGACGTTCGGCAGCGTCGGCAACAGCTGCTTGCGCGCTTCGTCGAACAGGCCCTCGGCCGCGAGCCGCTGCTTGCGCTCTTCAAGGAGCGCCATCAGGGCGCCGAGACCCGACGGCTCCAGCGTCTCGACAACGATCTGATAGCTCGACCGGCTCGGATAGGTGGTGAGCCTGCCGGTGACGATGACCTCGAGGCCCTCTTCGGGCTTGATCCGCATGCGGCCGAACGACCCGCGCCAGATCACGGCGTCGATCTTCGCGCTCTCGTCCTTCAGCGCGAAATAGACATGGCCGGAGGCATGCGGGCCGCGATAGCCCGAGACCTCGCCACGCACCCGCACGTAGCCGTAGGCGTCCTCGACCGTGCGCTTGAGCGACGCCGACAGTTCGGAGACGGTCACTTCCGGCAGGTTGAGCCGCGGTTCGTTCATCGTCATTGCGTTCTGCACAGGAGCGCCGCCGTAGTTGACGAGTCGGTTCGGTCCATGGCGATTAGTGCTGTCCATCGCGAGCGCGGGTCAAGTCCCGGGTCAATCCCGGTCAAGTTCCCTGCCCGCTCCTCCCGCCAAGGTGCTGCGGCGCATGAATATTCTGCTTTTGGGGTCCGGTGGACGCGAGCACGCTCTGGCGTGGAAAATGGCGGCGAGCCCGCTGACCGACCGGCTGATTTGCGCGCCGGGGAACGCGGGAATCGCGCAGGACGCCGAATGCGTTGCGCTCGATATTGCCGATCATTCCGCCGTCATCGGCTTTTGCCGCGCCAACAAGATCGAGTTCGTGGTGGTCGGCCCCGAAGCGCCGCTGTGTGCCGGCCTCGTCGACGATCTGGAGGCCGCCGGGATCAGGGCCTTCGGCCCGACGCGGGCGGCGGCGCGGCTCGAAGGCTCCAAGGGCTTCACCAAGGATCTGTGCCGCGCCAACAAGATTCCGACCGCGGCTTATGAACGTTTCCGCGCCGCCGATCCGGCCAAGGCCTATGCGCGCGCTCATGGGGCGCCCCTCGTCGTGAAGGCCGACGGGCTTGCCGCCGGCAAAGGCGTGATCGTCGCGCAGTCTCTCGCCGAGACCGAGGCCGCGATCGATATGATGTTCGGCGGCGGCATCGGCGAGGCCGGCGCCGAAGTCGTCATCGAAGAATTTTTGCAAGGCGAAGAGGCTTCGTTCTTCGCGCTGTGCGACGGCGAAACCGCCATCGCATTCTCAACCGCGCAGGATCACAAGCGCGCCCTCGACGGCGACCAGGGTCCGAACACCGGCGGCATGGGCGCCTACTCGCCGGCGCCGAATATCGACGAGGCAATGAGCGCGCGCGTCATGGCCGAGATCGTCATGCCGACCTTGCGCGCCATGAAGGCGATGGGCGCGCCCTACAAGGGCGTGCTGTATGCCGGGCTGATGATCACGGCCGATGGGCCGAAGCTGATCGAATACAATGTCCGCTTCGGCGATCCGGAATGCCAGGTGCTGATGCTGCGCCTGATGTCGGACCTGATACCGGCGCTGCTGGCGAGCCGCGACGGCCAGCTCAAATCGTTCGATCTGCGCTGGTATCCGCAATCCGCCCTCACCGTGGTGATGGCCGCCAAGGGCTACCCGGGCGCTTACGCGCGCGGCTCCGTCATCGAAGGCCTCGACGCGGCGGCGGCCATCGAGGGCGTGGAGATCTTCCACGCCGGCACCAAGGCCGAAGGCGCCAAAATCCTCGCCAACGGCGGCCGCGTGCTTAATGTCTGCGCCATGGGCCAAACCGTGCGCGAGGCGCAAGCGCGCGCTTACCAGGCGGTCGCCCGCATCCACTGGCCGGACGGCTTTTGCCGCCACGACATCGGGTGGCGCGCGGTCGAGCGCGAGTCCAAATGACGGCGCGGGCGTTGCCCGGCTCCCTTCCCGCGCGCTAAATTTTGCGCGATGACGACGATCGATCGCCAAAACGCGTTTTCCGGCACCCGCGAGGTGGTCGACCGGCTGCGGTTCGATGTCGGCGCGCTTGAAGCTTATTTGAGCACGCACGTTCCCGGCTTCGCGCCGCCGGTCGTGGTCAGCCAGTTCAAGGGCGGCCAGTCGAACCCGACTTATCTGATTGAAACGCCGCTCCGTCGTTATGCGTTGCGGCGCAAGCCGCCGGGCAAGCTGCTGCCATCGGCGCACGCGGTCGATCGCGAATTCCGCATCATCAGTGCGCTGTCCAAGCAAAAATTCCCGGTAGCCGAACCGGTGCTGTACTGCGCCGACGAAACCGTCATCGGCACCGCCTTCTTCGTCATGACTTACGTCGAGGGCCGGGTGTTCTGGGAGCCGCAGATGCCGGGCTCCGCTCCCGCCGAGCGCGCGCAGACCTATGACGCCATGAATGCGACACTGGCGCGGCTGCATAATTTCGATCCGGCCGCAATCGGGCTTGGTGATTACAGCCGCGGCGAAAACTACGTGGCACGCCAA
>DATJLY010000336.1:0-2472 GCA_035509095.1 Allostellaceae bacterium
GCATCACCGCCTGGGCGCCTTCGAACAGGATGCGGCGGCCGGCGCGCTTCGCCTCGTCGAGGAGACGCCACACCTGATCGGCATAGGGCAGCACCTTGGGCGCTATCTCGGCCAGCGCGTCGAGCAGGGGTTTCCCCTCGATCTCGGCGGCGCCAAGGCCGCGCAGCAGCGCATTGTGATGCAGCAGCAGTTCGTCGAGCTTCTGCGCCAGCGCCGCCTTGTCGGCGAGGTCGCAGACGCGGATGGCGCGGCGGCCGACGCGGTCCTCGTAAGCCGGGCCGATGCCGCGCCCGGTCGTGCCGATGCGGTTGGCGCCGCGCGCCTCCTCGCGCGCGCGGTCGATCTGCGCATGCGAGGGCAGGATCAGCGTCGCGTTGTCGGCGAGGCGAAGCGACTCCGGCGTCACCGCGACGCCGCGTTGGCCAATCGCGTCGATCTCGCGCATCAGCGCCCACGGATCGACCACGACGCCATTGCCGATGATGGAGAGCTTTTCCGGCCGCACCACGCCCGACGGCAAAAGGCTCAGCCGGAACTCGTTGCCGTCGATGACGAGCGTGTGGCCGGCATTGTGGCCGCCCTGAAAGCGCACCACGATTTCGGCGCGCTGCGACAGCCAGTCCACGATCTTGCCTTTGCCCTCGTCGCCCCACTGGGCGCCGATCACCGCGACATTCGCCATTCCCTCACCGCTCGTGTCACCTGACCGCAACGATCTTGTCACCCTCGAGCCGGTGGGTGCAACCGAGCCGCGCCGCTTCGGCGCCGGGATCGACGGCCGGCGCGAGGCCCGCGACCGTGATCCAGCCCTCGCCGCGCCAACGCCGCGACGTTCCAGGATCGCTGCCCGCGGGGACATAGAGGCGCCGACCCATCGGCTGCGCCGGCGCCGCCAGCAGGATCGTGTCGGTATAAAGCGTGAAGCCGGTGGCGGGCTCGCCCGAATCGTCGAGATAGCGCCCGCCGCGACCCAGCTCGCCGGCAAGCCCGCGGGCGAAGAAGGCAAAGCTGATCCCGGTGTGATATTCGAAGCCGCGATTCTCGACCGGATCGATGGTGACGGCGAGTCCCGGCGCCAAGGCCTCGAGCCCTTTCAGGACATTTGATAACCGCGCGCATTCCGCGGCCGCGGCCGCCGGCAGGTCGAGAGCGGCAAGCGCCGCGAGCCCCGGCCGCGCCGGTCCGGCCGCGCGCAGAAGCGCCCCCAGGAGCTGGCTTGCCCGCCCGCCCAGCGCCTCGGTCGCGGCCGCGTCCTTGTGGTCGAGCGCCGCGCGCACCCGCGCGATGTCGGCGTCTTCGAGCCCCAAGGCCCGGCACACCGCCGGCACCAGGGTCGGCACGGTCAGGTCGACCGAGAGCCCGGATATGCCGAGCGCCGCCAGCGCCTCGGCCGCGACCGAGACGACTTCGAGATCGGCCGCCACCGCGTCCGAGCCGATGAGCTCCGCACCGACCTGCCCGACCTGGCGCTCGGAGCCGATGCCGCCGCCTTTGACCCTTAGGACCTGCCCCGCATAGCAGAGCCGCAAGGGCCGCGGCGCGTCCTTGAGCCGGCTCGTCGCGATCCGCGCCACTTGCGGCGTCATGTCGGCGCGCAGGCCAATCATGCGCTGCGACACCGGATCCATGACACGGAACGTCTCCATCGCCATCGCGGCGCCGGCGCCCGAGAGGAGATTGTCCTCGTACTCGGCCAAAGGCGGCTTCACCCGCTCGTAGCCGTGGCCGCCCAGCACCGCGGTCAGGCGCTGCACCACTTCCGCCTCCCACGCCGCCTCGGGCGGCAGCAGGTCGCGCAAGCCCTGCGGCAGGAGCGCTTTGTGAAGAGGTTCGGCCATGCCGCGCGGGATAGAGGGTTTTCCCCGCTGCTTCAAACGAAAAGGCGGCCGGTTGACAGGCCGGCGGCGATCCTGCATGCCCGCAGCAACCGATCGGAGACCGCCATGAGAATCATCGCCATCGAAGAGCATTTCTCGACGCCGCTTTATCGCCAGAAGGTCAGCGCCAACGAGTTCCGCAGCTTCTACATCACCTCGCGCGGCGAGCAGATCGGTCACGACATCGTCAAGGAGCTTGCCGACCTTGGCGAGTCACGCATCAAGTTCATGGACGCGCATGGCGTCGACGTGCAGGTCCTGTCCTTCACCTCGCCGGGCCCGCAAGGCTTTCCGGCCGACGAGGCGATCCCGATGGCGAAGGATGCGAACGACAGGCTTCATCAGGCGGTGAAGGCGCATCCGACGCGCTTTGCCGGGTTCGCGGCGCTGCCGACCGCGGCACCCGAGGCGGCTGCCGACGAGCTCGAGCGTTGCGTCAAGGATCTGGGCTTCAAGGGCACCATGATCCACGGCCACACGATGGGAAGCTTCCTCGACGAGAAGAAATACTGGACCATCTTCGAGCGCGCGGAAAAGCTCGATGTGCCGATCTATCTGCACCCCACATTGCCCTCGCCCTTGGCGCTCAAGGCCT
>DATJLY010000337.1:0-4227 GCA_035509095.1 Allostellaceae bacterium
TACATAGCGGTCGATCGCCGCATCGCCCGTGACGCCCGCGCCCGGGATGATTTCGTCGCCGACCATGGCTTTGAGCGGGGCGGTCGCATAGATCCGCCGCACCGTCGCGATGCCGTCCCGCAAGGTCATGCGGTCTTGTGCCGCCGCGAGGTGATTGTGCGCGATCACCGGCTTCGAGAAAGGGTCTGCATCCTTGAGGCTTACCCGCCCGCGGCTTTCCGGATGGAGCAGGATGATCCGGCTTCCCATATAGCCGCCGCGCGGCTTGCGGATGCCCGGGAACCAGATATGCGCATCGGGCGCCACGCGGTTCATCAACAGCTCGATATCGGGCCGGCCCAGCCCGTCGCGCGTGCGCAGATAGGCAAGCGCGCCGACCGGCAAGGTCGTCAAATGCCCGCGGCTCAGCAGCAGCCAGTTGAGGAAAGCGAGCGCCAGCCGGTCGGCGCGCAGGTCGCGGTCGAACGACTTCATGTGCTCGGTCGCATAGGCGACGCCGACATGGACATGGTCCTGCAAATTGCCGCCGACATCGGGCGCGTCGACGATCGGCGCGATCCCGTGCGCGCGCAAATGATCGGCCGGACCTATGCCGGACAGCATCAGAAGCTGCGGCGAGTTGTAGGTCCCACCCGACAGCAGCACCTCGCGCGCGGCGCGCGCCGTGACGGTCCGGCCTTCGACCCGATACTCGACGCCGACCGCGCGCGACTTCTCGAACACGATCCGGCCCGCATGCGCGCCGGTGACGACGGCGAGATTGCGCCGCGCCAGGGCCGGGCGGAGATAGGCCGTTGACCCGCTTGCGCGGCGGCCCTGCGCGATCGTGTAGTCGCACCGCCCGAACCCTTCGGGCTCGGCACCGTTCAGATCCTCGGTGAGAGGAAAGCCGGCGTTGCGGCCGGCCTCACGATAGGCGCGATGCGCGATGCTGGCCCCGTCGCCAAGCGCGACCGCGAGCGGACCGTCCGTGCCATGATGCGTGTCGGCGCCGCCCGCAAAGGCCTCGCTGCGCTTGAAATAGGGCAGCACATCCTCGTGGCTCCAGCCCGCAAGGCCCAGTTGCCGCCAATGGTCGTAATCGCTCGGATGTCCGCGCGAATAGATCATGCCGTTGATGCTGGACGAGCCGCCGATCACCTTGCCGCGCGGGATATAGATGCGGCGGCCGTCGAGCTGCGGCTCGGGCTCGCTGTCATAGCCCCAGTTGAAGCGCATGACGGTCATCAGATCGCGAAACTTGAGCGGCAGGCGCAGCCACAGATGCCGGTCCCAGCCGCCCGCCTCCAGCAGAAGGACCTTGACGTCCTTGTCCTCGCTCAGGCGGTTCGCAAGGACGCAGCCCGCCGATCCGGCGCCGACGATGATGTAGTCATAGATGTCTTGCGTCACCGCCGCCCGATCTTCTTGACCGCGGCTTCGGCGAATTGCGGGTCCACGTATTTCCGGATGTCGGGCACCGGGCCGCTGATCTCGTCGGCGGCCTTGTAGA
The DNA here is from genome assembly GCA_035509095.1 of Allostellaceae bacterium. Taxonomy (GTDB): domain Bacteria; phylum Pseudomonadota; class Alphaproteobacteria; order ATCC43930; family CGMCC-115725; genus DATJLY01. The sequence continues at coordinate 1,493 of DATJLY010000337.1, forward strand.
TTTTTCCCTGCGCGATGATGTTGTCGACATTCACCTCGCCGTTGAGGTCGGCGGCGCTCGGCTCGGCGCTGCGCCACAGCTCGGGCGGTACGCGCGGCAGATCCTGCGCCAGGATCTTGATCGCGTCCTCGCGGTCCTTTTTGGCGAAGAAGGCGTCGTAGAAGTCGCGCCGTCCTTCGAGATAGGCGATCATGTAGCGCGTCGCGAGGTCGGTATCGTGCGCGAACTCGGGCGAGTAATAGACGACCGCCAGCTCATAGCCCGGAATGACCGCACCCGCGGGGGCCAGCATCTTGGCGACGCCCTTGGTCTCGGCCTGCGTCACCAGCGGCTCGATGAGGAGGGCGGCGTCGATCTTGCGGCTTGCCATGGCGGCGATGCCGTCGGCAAAGCCCATGAGGACGAGATTGGCGTCGGTGAGACCCAGCCCGCCTTTCTTCAAGGCCTCGGCGATCATGATGTCGTTGACCGAACCGTGGCTCGGCCCCACGGCGATGGTCCGGCCCTTCAGGTCGGCGAGCGTCTTGATCGCGCCCGACTCCATGAGATCGGTCCGCGCCAAGAGCGAGAAGGTCTTGTCCTCGGGTCCGCCGACATGGCTCCAATCGGCGACGATGCGGATGTTGATGCCGCGATTGAGCGCGTTGAAGAAGCCGGCATTGGGCGAGCCGGCCGCGACCTGAACCTGGTTCAGGCCCAGCGCCGACACGAAATCCGAAGCCGCCGACCCGCCGCCAACGAAGGTGATCTTGATGCCCTCGCGGTCGAAATAGCCCCGCCGATAGGCCAGGAACAGGGACGCGTTGTCCGGCCGGTCGGTCACGCCGACCTTCACCTCGGTCTTGGCGTCCTGCGCGTGCGCGTGCGGTGCAAGGAATGCGGCCGCCGCTGCCGCCGCGATCACGATACGACGCATTGTCCTCCCCCTTTGTCCTTGTCGCCCGTTAGAACACGGCCGTCGGCCGTGCGCAACCGGCTCGCGGCGCCCGACGCTTAGGGCGACGCGGCCTTGCGCATGTCGGCGCGCCGTCGCTCCGTCGCGGCACGATCGACGACGAATGTCTCGGGGTCGATGACGACGCCGTATTCCTCGGCCGCGCTTGTGGCGCTGACATAGCCTTGGGCGACGTCGTGCTGCACCTTCTCGATGGGGCGCTCGAGCGGCGAGCCATAGCCGCCGCCCCCGCCCGAACGCACGAGATAACGGTCGCCCGGCTCGAGCGGGACGAGGAACGCCTTTGCGTTGGGGAAATCGGTCTTCCAGCGCCCCTTGCGCTCGATCGCGATCGCGTTGCCGGTCGCCTCGTGGCCGCCGTCGAGGCCCCAAGGGCGGCAATGCGCGCGCTCGATCTCGCTGTTGTAGACGCAGGGCGACAGCACGCGCACTTGGCGCTCGACCCCAAGCCCGCCGCGGTTGCGGCCTGGACCGGCGGAATCCGGTACCAAAGTCAAATGCTCGACCACCACCGGGATCTTGCTTTCCACCTGCTCGCATGGCGCATTGTGCGTGTCGCCGTCATTGAGGCACACGGTGGCCGAGACACCGTCCTCGCTTTGCTTGGCGCCCCAGCCGCCGCCCAAAGGACCGAAGCCGCCGAAGAAGAATTCGCGCGTCTTGGGGTTGATGCCGTGCGTGCCGCTTCCCACGAGATCGGCGTGATGGCCGGCGATGACGCGATGCGGGATCGCCGGCTGCAGTGCCTTGAACACCGTGTCGATGATGGTCATCGGAAAGGTCATCCACCACCGCATCGGCGCGGGGCGTGACGCGCTGATGACGCGGCCGGGCGGCACGACCGAGGTGAGGCTCCGGAACGAGCCGTCATTGATCGGATAGTCGGTCGGCGACGTCACGCACTTATAAGCGACCTGGGTGCAGCCATAGCCGGTCGTCGTGCCGGAATTATAAAATCCCCGCACCTGGATCGACACGTCGGAGAGGTCGATCGTCATCCCGTCGCCCGCGACGATGACCTTGACCTTGAGGGGCACCCGTTTCGTCATGTCGACGGCGTCGTCGTCCATGAAGGACTCCGCCTCGTAGGTGCCGTCGGGAATGGTGAGGGTGTTCTCGCGCGCCTTCTGTTCCGAGCGATCCATGATGGCGGCGATCGAGGTCAGCACGGGCTCGCGCCCATAGCGGTCGAGAAGCTGAAGGAACCGCCGCTCGCCGGTCTTCACCGCCGTCACTTGCGCGCGCAGATCGCCCATCGCCCGCGTCGGGACCCGCACGTTCATGCGGATGATGTCCATGAGGTCCCGGTTGGGCCTGCCCTCCCGGTACAGCTTCAGGTAGGGGAGCTGCAGCCCTTCGGAATAGATGTCGGTGGTGACGCCGCCCAGCGTGCCGCCGATATCGATCCAATGCGCCATGCAGCACGAGAACCCGATCAGCACGCGCTTGTGAAAGATCGGCAGGGTCAGGGTGATGTGAAAGAGATGACTGCCCGTCGTATAGGCGTCGTTGGTGATGAGGATGTCGCCGGGCTCGATGCCGTCGCGCCCGAAATGGCGGAGCTGCGCCTTGATCGTCTCGGCCATGCCGCGGATGAAGGTCGGAAGCCCGATGCCGATCGACACGGTCTGGCCCTCGGCCGTGAACAGCCCGGTGGTGAAGTCGAGCGCCTCGTAGATGATCATGTTGTAGGCCGTACGCATGAGGTTGACCTTCATCTCTTCGGTCACCGCCATGACGCCGTTGCGCACGATTTCGACGAGAACAGGATCGGTCGAGA
>DATJLY010000338.1:0-5908 GCA_035509095.1 Allostellaceae bacterium
CGTGCGGCCGATCCAGCAACCGACCCCGCCGATCTATGTCGCCGCGCTCGCGCGCGAGGCTTCCTACCATATCGGCCGGCAGGGCAATCGGCTGATGGCGATTCCCTATGCCACGGCAGGCGCCTTCACCGAGCTGGGCGACTTGCAGCAGGGATTCCGACGCGGACGCGCCGAAGGCGGGCATCCGCCCGACGACAACGATTCAATCTACACGTTCCATTGTTACGTCGCGGACACGGACGAGGAGGCGCGTGTCCACGCGGCTCGCCCCTTCGACCTTTATGTCGAGACCCGGCTTTATGCCCGGCGGCAGACCTATGACGACGTGATGGCGAGCGGGCTCGCCCTTTTCGGCTCGGTCGATACGGTCGCGCGAAAGGTCGTCGAGCTTGAGCGCATGGGCATTCCGCACATCGCGCTGCTGATGGATTTTGGCCTGATGCCCGAGGAGTGGGTGCTGCGGTCGATGAGGCTGTTTGCCGAGGATGTCATGCCGCGCGTGCGGGCGGCGTGAAGACGAGGGGAGCCAAGCCGGCTCCTGGCTCAACGCTCCCCCCTTCGAGCGACGACCCAGCGCAGGGTGTTAGATTGATTCCTTGAGTTCCTTGGCCGCGCGGAACGCGACCTTCTTGCTTGCCTTGATCTTGATTGGCTCGCCAGTGGCAGGATTACGCCCCATCCGCGCCGCGCGCTTGCGCACTTGCAGGATTCCAAACCCGCCGATGCGGATGCGGTCGCCTTTCTTCAGATGCTTGGTCACCAAGGTCACAAGGTCGCCGAGGATGGCCTCTGACTGCTTCTTGGCCATCTCGTGATCTTCTGCGAGCTGCGCGGCGAGATGCTTCAACGTTACGGTAGTCGCAGTTGCCTTCGCCGATTTCGCTACGGCCATGATTGTTCCTCTCTCCCCTTGCGTTGATGCCTGCGTCGGGTCCGGCAGTCATTCCCGGTGGTGCGGCATCACTCGTGATGGTATGAGGGATCGCGCCTCCGCGTCAAAGGAGAATCGCTGTTTTTGGGCGGTTATCCGGAATTTTCCTCGCAACGGATGCAGAAGGAACATGCTATGGCCAAGCTTCGTCACATCGCCATCATCGTCCCCGATCCCGAAGAGGCGGCGCGGTTCTTCGAGCGCGCGTTCGACATGAGACGAGCCGGCACGGCGCGCCGCGGTATCTACGTCACCGACGGAACGGTCAACGTCGCGCTCTTGAAGGTGGAGGGAAAGGAGAAGGTCGGCCTTTACCATTTCGGCATGTGGGTCGACGACCTGGCCGAGGCCGAGGACAAGGCCCAAGCCGCCGGGGCGACCTATCTCGCCGGACGGCCGACCTCGCCAAGCTCTTTCTACGAATGCAAATACCGCGATCCCAATGGTGTCGTCTTTGACCTTACCCACAATGGCTGGGTCGGTGCGGTCAAGGAGGTGGAGCCCAAGGCGCCATGAGCGGCGCGGGCGACCGCGTCGTCGTCATTGGTGCCGGGCCGGTCGGCCTTGTCCTTGCTCTCGCGCTGGCACAGCAGGGCGTCGCCGTTACGCTGATCGAAGAGCTGGGCCCCGACAATATTCTCGACCAAGTGCCGCGGGCCGGGACGAACCACCCCGCGACGCTTGAGATGTATGACCGGATCGGCCTTCTGGAAAAGCTCCTGCCGCGCGGCATCGTCGCGCCCGTGTTCCATTACCACGACCGGCAGGAGGGGCTCGTCGCGGCGTTCGATCACGGGCTGCTGAAGGACGACACGCGCTTTCCTTACGTGCTGCAATGCGAGCGCATCAAGGTCGTTGAAGAGGCGCTGACGCTGGCCGCCGCCCATCCGCTCGTCACGCTCCGGCTTGCGACGACCTTTACCGGCTTTGTGCAGGACGCGGACGGGATCACGGCCCTTGTCTCGGATCGAGAGGGTCGGACGGACCGTATCGACGGGCGTTATCTCGTCAGCGCCGAAGGTGCGCGCAGCATCGCACGCAAGGATTTGGGCATCGAGTTCGAGGGCTTCACCTATCCCGAGCGGACCCTCAACATCGAGGTCGCGTACGACTTCAAGCGCCACGGCTATGCCGACCGCAATTACATTTCGGATCCCGAGGAATATTCGAACCTGTTCCATTGGCTGGGCCCGCCCGAGCGCTGGCGTATCCATTTCCCAACGTCGGCTGGCGACGATGTCGACGCCATCACCCGGCCTGACGCGCTGCAAAAGCGCCTTCAGCGCTTTCTCGGCCTCGGCCATGCGTTCGATATCGTCGGCCATAACCTCTATGTCGTGCATCAGCGGGTAGCTGCGAAGTTCCGCATGGGGCGGGCCCTCTTGGTCGGCGACGCCGCGCATGTGAACAGCCCGATCGGAGCCATGGGCATGAATAGCGGGGTCCACGACGCCATCAACCTTGCCGACAAGCTCGCGCTCCTTCTGCGCGGCGAGGCGGACGACGCGACCCTCGACCGGTACGAACGTCAGCGCCGTCACGTTGCCGTGACGCACACTCAGGCTCAGACGATCCGCAACAAGCGCCTGTTGGAAGAGCGGGATCCGGCCGTGCGCCGGAAAACTCTCGATGAACTTCGCCGCACCGCCGAAGACCCGGTCCGGGCCCGCGCCTTCCTGCTGCGGTCGTCGCTGATCGACAGTGTCCGCGAGGCCGAGGCGATCGCCTAAAATCCCAGTGCGAAGGCTTCGCGGCGATGGTCGCCGGCGCCCGCAAGCGTGCCGGCCGGCAACAGCTCGATCGCCTTTGCCGAGCCGTAGTAATAAGGGTCCGGCGCGCGTCTCACGGTGTGGCCCATGGCGGCAAGCCGCGCCACCGCATCGGCCGGGAAACCACCTTCGAGCAAGAATTCGCCGCCGCGCGCGTTGCACCATCGTGCCGCCTCGACCGCGTGCGCCACGTCGGTCCCTTCGTCGATGAGGTGTGTCAGCACCTGTGCGTTGGTCAGCGTCTGGCTGATGCCCCCCGGGCTCGCCAATGCGTAGCGCAGCCGGCCGTCGCGATGGACCAGGACCGGGCAAAGCGTATGGGCCGGCCGGCGCCGCGGGCCGACACTGTTGGGGCGATCGGGCCGGTGCGTGAACCCCTGCATGCGATTGTTGAAGAGGACGCCGGTGGAAGGCTCGAGAAAGGCGCTGCCGAACACGTTGAACACGCTCTGCACGACGCAGATCGCGTTCCCGGCGGAATCCGCCAGCATCAGGCACGACGTGCCGCTCCGCTCCGGCACGCGGGTGTCGGGCGCGAGCGCGAGCACGGCCTCGCGCATTCGGCCGCTCATGTCCGGCGCCAGAGCGCGCGCAACCGCGTCGGGAACGGCGCGCGGGTCGGTGATGAGCGGGATCCCATGCTCGAACGCGGCCTTCATCGCGCTCATCTGATATCCGACGCACCGGACGGGATCCGCGACGAGATCATTACTTGCGAGCGCCGCCAGCCCTTCGAGCTGCATCAGCAGCAGCACGCCGTAGGAATTGGGCGGCATCACCTCGACCCGGTGACCGCGATAGGTGGTCGAGGCCGGCTCGACCCAGATCGGTTCAAACGCCGCAAGGTCCGCTGCGCTCATCAGACCGCCGCGTTCTGCGAAATAGGCGCCGATCCGTTGTGCCGTCTCGCCGCGGTAGAAACTGTCGGCACCGTCGGCTGCAATTCCGCGCAATGTCCTTGCCAGCGCCGGCTGGCGAAACAGATCACCCACGGCGATGGGCCGTCCCTGCGGCAGATAAAGCGCGGCGCAGCCGGGATCGTCGGCAAGCAGGGCATGATTCTCAGGGATGTTCTTGGCCAGCACTTGCGAGACCGGAAAGCCGTTTTCGGCAAGATCGATGGCGTCCTCGAAGAGCTCACGCCAAGCAAGTGTGCCATGCCGCTTGTGCATGACTTCCCACGCGCGCACGAGGCCCGGGACGACCGGCGCCAACGGCCCGCGAATCTTCATCCCATCGGGGAAGGAGGCCGGTGTGGCCGCTTGGGGCGCGAAGCCCGAGGCGTTGAGCCCGACCGTGCGGCCGGTGCGCGCCTCGTGATAGAGCAGGAAGCAGTCGCCGCCGATCGACGTGGCGTGGCCAAGGACGGTCGCAAGTGCCGCCGATGCCGCGATCATCGCGTCGACCAGGCTGCCGCCGCGCTTCAGGATGGCGAGGCCTGCCGTCGTCGCGGCCGAATGGCCTGACACGACCATCGCGCGCCGGCCGAAGGCCGGCGCCCGCGGATCGCGTGTCTCATAGCTGGTCATCAATGTCTCCACGGGCGGTGGATAACGAGCCTCGGAAGTGTGGCGCCCCTATCGCAATAAGGAAAGAATTTGCTCATGGAACCCCTGACGAGCCGGAATGTTGACCGGAAAAGTGGTTTTCGGGCGGCCGCAGGGGCTATAGAGTGTATCGGCAATGATCGATGCTGGAAGAAAGCGCTGCTGCGTCCTGGTCGCGGCGGCAGGAATCGGGGGTTTCGCGCTCGCGCCCGCGCGGGCGGCGGAAACAGTCTATGACTATCATATCGAGCACCCCCGGTATGGCGATATCGGTACCTACCGGAACGTGATCAAGCAAGATGGGAACGGGTCGGAGATTTCGACGGAACTTCGCATCGCGGTGAAGTTTCTAGGGATCGTCGTCTATCGCGAGAACGCGAACCGGACCGAGGAATGGCAGGACGGCCGGCTGGTGCGGTTCGACGGCGTCACCGACACCAACGGGAGCCGGATCGAGCTGCATGGCGAGGCCAAGGGCGATCAGTTCGTCATGCGGACGCCCAACGGCACGATCACGGCGCCGGCCAATGTCCACCCGTCCAATCCGTGGGCGCAGACCGTGCTCGACACGAACATGATGATGTCGGCCAAGACCGGTCGGGTCGAAAAGGTCAGCGTCACCGGTCCAGCCGACGCGAACGTCACGTTCGACGGCAAGGACCTGCGCCTGAAACAGTACGAGATCGACGGGGACAAGCGGCAATTCGTGTGGTTTGACGACCGCGGCGTTCCCTTCGCGATGCGCACGGTGGAAGACGGCTCGCAGGTCGACTTCGTCCTCACCCACGCGTCGGCGGGAGCGCCCGAACAGCACGCCCAGAACTGACGGGCTGGCGCGCGTCACAGGCATCGGCGAGAGTGGCGCGCCACCGTACGCGCCGTTAAGGTCCGCGATCGGCTTCCTCCGGAAGGCCGAAGACGCGTTGGGCCGCATCGATCCCGCGCACGGCAAATCGTCCGACGGGTGTCAGGGTCGGGCAGAAAGCCGCGTATTCGGAGGAGGCGAGGAGGGTCCGGCCAAGCTCGCCGGCCAGCTTCTCGAGCCGCGCGGCGAGGTTGACCGCGGGCCCGATGCAGGTGAAGTCGAGCCGGGTCGCGCCGCCAATATTGCCGTAAAGCACTTCGCCGACATGGAGCGCGAGCCCGAACCGTACCCGGTCGACGCCCTCGATCCCGTGCGAACGGTCGAGGGTGGCGATCTCGGACCTGGCCTCGCGGGCGGCATCGAGTGCCGCTCCACAGGCCGCCGCGCGCTCGCCGTCGGCCACCGGGAAGATCGCCAACAGCCCGTCGCCCATGAATTTCAGCACCTCGCCGCCGTGACGCGCGATCGCCGGCACCTGCGCATCGAAATAGGCATTGAGAAGCCCGACCAGCGTGGTCGGGGACAATCGGTCGGCAAGTGCGGTGAAGCCGCGCATATCCGAGAGCCAGATGGCCGCATGAATCGATTCGGTGTCGCCGCGCCGGATCTGGCCCTTGAGAATGCGCTCGCCAGTATGTGTCCCGACATAGGTATCGAGCAGGTTCCGCGTGGTCCGACGTAGCGCCATGACTTCCGCCAATCGGGCCAGCGCCGGCTCCACCACGGCGAGCCCGGCGATGTGCGCGTCGGTGAAGCCGCGCGGTTCGCGCGTCGTCCAGCTCACCACGTGGATCTC
>DATJLY010000339.1:0-5123 GCA_035509095.1 Allostellaceae bacterium
CGTCGCGGTCGAGCGATTTGGGCGGCACGCGCCCGAAATAGGGCGCGGCCAGGAAGGCCGCTACCGAGGCGTCATCGACCTGGCCGCTCCCGGCCAAGGCCCCGTCCCAATCGACGGCATCGCCCGTATGACGGAGGATCCAGTCGTCGATGAGCGCGTTCCCTGGCCCGGTATCGAAGGCGAGGATGTCGTCCTCGCCCGCGCCGATCCAGGTCACGTTGGCGACGCCGCCGATATTGAGGACCGCAAGCGGCCGCTCGAGCGGCGCGGCCAATGCGCGGTGGTAAAGCGGCACGAACGGCGCCCCTTCCCCGCCCGCCGCCACGTCCGCGCTGCGGAAATCGCACACCACGTCGATGCCGGCCGCCGCCGCAAGGCGCGCGCCGTCGCCGATCTGCCAGGTCCGGCCCTCTTCGGGCCGATGCAGGATCGTGTGGCCATGGAAGCCGACCAGATCGACCGCGTCGATCCCGTGCCGGCTCCGCAGCAGGCGCACCGCCTCGGCATGGAGATCGGTCAGGTCGCGTTCGACCCCCGCGACGTCGCCTTGGCCGCCCAGCACGGCCCGCAGCCGCGCGCGGAAGTCCTTGTCATAAGGCAAGGTCAGGGCAGGACCCGGCTCGACCTGCCCGCGCCCGTCCGTCGCGACGAAGGCCGCGTCGATCCCGTCGAGCGACGTGCCGCTCATCAAGCCGATGGCGCGCATCAGATTTGTTCCGCCTGGGGGAGTATGCTAAGCCCCCTTGGCCCGGGGCCATTCGCCATGTCCGAATTCCGCTCGTCCTTCCTCGCCGCCGCCCAGGAGCGGGGCTTCATCCATCAATGCACGGACCGCGATGCGCTCGAGGCGCGGCTCGCGGCCGGGCCGGTGACGGCCTATGTCGGCTATGATTGTACCGCCGACAGCCTCCATATCGGCAATCTCGTCTCGATCATGCTGCTGCGCCTGTGGCAGAAGACCGGCAACAAGCCGATCACGCTGATGGGCGGCGGCACCACCAAGGTCGGCGACCCTTCCGGCAAGGACGAGACGCGCCGACTCATGACGGATGCCGAGATCGACGCCAACATGGCGAGCATCCGCCGCATCTTCGACCGGTTCCTCACCTTCGGCGACGGCCCGACCGACGCCATCATGACCAACAACGCCGACTGGCTGGACCGGCTCGGCTACATCGCGTTCCTGCGCGAATATGGGCGGCATTTCTCGGTCAACCGGATGCTGACCCAGGACAGCGTGCGCCTCAGGCTCGAGCGCGAGCAGCCGCTGAGCTTCCTCGAATTCAACTACATGGTGTTGCAGGCCTACGATTTCGTCGAGCTCGCCCGCCGGCATCGCTGCGCCGTGCAGATGGGCGGCTCGGACCAGTGGGGCAACATCGTCATGGGTGTCGAGTTGGGGCGCCGGGTGGGCGATTTCGATCTCTACGGCATCACCTCGCCGCTGGTGACCACGGCATCCGGCGCCAAGATGGGCAAGACCGCGCAAGGTGCCATCTGGCTCAATGCCGAGCGCCTGCCGCCTTATGATTATTGGCAGTTCTGGCGCAACACCGATGACGCCGATGTCGGCCGGTTCCTGCGCCTTTACACCGACCTGGACCTCGCGGAGACCCGGCGGCTCGAAGCGCTGGGCGGGGCCGAGATCAACCATGCCAAGGAGGTCCTGGCGAACGAGGCGACCGCGCTTTGCCACGGTCGCGACGCCGCCGCGGCGGCCGCGGAGACGGCGCGCCGCGTCTTCGCCGAAGGCGGCATCGGCGACCAGCTTCCCGAGACCTCGGCGGCGCGCGCGCAGATCGAAGCGGGGCCGCCCGCGATCGCCCTTTTCCACCAGACCGGCCTCGCCGCAAGCCTCGGAGAGGCGCGGCGGCTCATCCGCGCGGGCGGCGCCCGCATCAACGACAGCGTGGTCGCCGACGAAGGCCGCCGCGTCACCTTGGCCGATATGAGCGCCGACGGCGTGATCAAGCTCTCCGCCGGCCGCAAGCGCCACGCGCTGGTGCGCGTGACCGAGTGATCGCCGGCGCCCACGATCTGCCGGAGCCCGCGGACCCCCAGGCCGAGGCGGCGGGATTTGCGCGCTGGGACGAAGCCGCCGCCACGGTGGGAGACCCGAACCTCGCGCGCTTCATGCGCGCGTTCGCGGCCGATGCCGGGAGCCGCCGGCTGCTCTCCGCGCTGTTCGGCAACAGCCCGTTTCTGACCCAGTGCTGCCTCGCCGAGCCCGCCTTCCTGCACCGTATCGCCGAGGCCGATCCGGACGACGCATTCGCCAAGATCCTCGCCGCGCTCGACGCGCCGGCGCTTTGGACCGTCGAGCGGCCGGCTCTGATGACGACGTTGCGGCGGCTGCGGCGCCAGGCGGCGCTCCTCATCGCGACGGCCGACATCGCCAATCTGTGGCCCCTCGAGCGCGTCACGCGCGGGCTCAGCGATTTCGCCGGACGCGCGCTCGAGGTGACGGTGCGCCATCTCCTTGCCGGCGCCGCAACGGCCGGCGAGATCGAGCGCGCCGACCCCGACGACCCGGCGCAAGAGAGCGGCTTCATCGTCCTCGGCATGGGCAAGCTGGGCGCCTTCGAGCTCAATTATTCGAGCGATATCGACCTCATTTTGCTCTATGACGCCGAGCGCGTGCGCTATCGCGGGCGCCGCACCGAGCAGCATTTCTTCAACCGGCTGGCGCAGGATCTGGTTCGGATCATCAGCGAGCGCACCGAGGACGGCTATGTCTTCCGCACCGATCTGCGCCTCCGGCCCGATCCCGGATCGACGCCGCCCGTCGTGTCGCTCGAGGCCGCGCTCATCTATTACGAAAGCGCGGGCCAGAACTGGGAGCGCGCGGCCTTCATCAAGGCGCGGCCGGTGGCAGGCGATCGCCGCGCGGGCGCCGAATTTCTCGCCGAGCTGACGCCATTCCTGTGGCGGCGCCATCTCGACTTCGCGGCGATCCAGGACATCCACTCGATCAAGCGCCAGATCGATGCCCATCGCGGCGGCGGCACCATCAAGGTCGCCGGTCACGACGTGAAGCTCGGCCGCGGCGGCATCCGCGAGATCGAGTTCTTCGCCCAGACGCAGCAGCTTATCTGGGGCGGCCGCATTCCCGCCTTGCGCGAGGCCGCGACCTGCGACGCGCTTGCCGCCTTGGCGCGCACCGGCCGCATCACGGCCGAGGCCGCAGCCCGGCTCACGCGCTGCTACGAGTTCCTGCGCCGGGTCGAACACCGGCTTCAGATGGTGAACGACGCGCAGACGCACAGTCTGCCTGCCGATGCGGCCGGCCTCGCGCATATCGCGCGGTTCTTGGGATTTTCCGATACCGAGGCCTTTGCCGACGCGATGCGGACAACGCTCGGCGCCGTCGAGAACCATTACGCGCATCTCTTCGAAGAGGCGCCGACGCTGGGCGCCCATGGCAATTTGGTCTTCACCGGCATCGAGGACGACCCCGAAACGCTGGGCACGTTGCGGCAGCTCGGCTTTTCCGACCCGGCCGCGGTCTCTTCGATCGTGCGCGGCTGGCATCACGGCCGCTATCGCGCGATGCGCAGCCAGCGCGCGCGCGAGCTTCTGACCGAGCTTATTCCGTCGCTCCTCAAGGAATTCGGCGCCGCCGCCAATCCCGATGCGGCGTTCGTGAATTTCGACCGCTTCCTGTCGCGCATCCCGGCCGGCGTGCAGCTTTTGTCGCTCTTCACCAACAACCCGCCGCTTCTTGCCCTCTTGGCCGAGATCATGGGTACGGGGCCCCGCCTTGGCGACGAGATCACGCGTTGGCCGAGCCTGCTCGACGGGGTGCTGGAGCCCGGATTCTTCGACGCGCCGCCGCCTTTCGCGCGGATGAGGAGCGACCTCGAGGCCGTGCTGGCGCGCGGGACCCATTATGAGGAGGTCTTGGGCCTTGCCCGCCGCTGGGTCGCGGAGCGGCGCTTCCAGATCGGCGTGCAGCTTCTGCGCCGGCGGCTCGATGGCGAGGCCGTCGGCGGCGCGTTCTCGGACGTGGCCGACGCGGCGCTGTCCTGCCTTCTGCCGCATGTGACGGCGGAGTTCGCGCGCAGCCACGGCACCATACCGGGCGGCGGCCTCGTGGTGCTGGGCCTTGGGAAGCTCGGCTCGCGCGAGATGACGGTGACGTCCGATCTCGACCTGATCCTGATCTATGACGCGCCCGACGGCGTCACTGCGTCGGTCGGGCCCAAGCCGCTCGCGGTCTCGACCTATTTCATCCGCCTGACGCAGCGTTACATCAATGCGCTCACCGCGCTGACCGAGGACGGCAATCTCTACGACGTCGACATGCGCCTGCGGCCGTCGGGCGAGAAGGGGCCGGTCGCGACCAGCCTCATTGGGTTCCGCCAATATCATGACGAGTCCGCCTGGACCTGGGAGCAGATGGCGCTGACGCGTGCCCGTCCGGTGGCGGGACCGCGCGCGCTCGCCCAACAGGTGATGGCGACGGTGCGCGAGGTGCTGAGACGGCCGCGCGATCCCGACCGGCTCGTCATCGATGTCGACGACATGAGGCGCCGGATCGCCGAGCAGCACCGGGCACCCGGGACGTTCGACCTGAAGCATCGCCTGGGCGGCATGGTCGATATCGAGTTCATCGCTCAATATCTGCAGCTCCGGTGGGCTTGCGGCCATCCCTTCGTGCTGTGCCAGAACACGCATGGTGCGCTGGCGGCGCTCGCCGCGGCGAACGCCTTGTCGCGCACGGCCGAGCAGGATCTCGCCCACTCGCTGCGGCTTTGGCGCAACGTGCAGAGTCTCCTGAAGCTCGTCGCCAACGAGCCGTTCGATCAGGCCGCAGCGGCGCCCCAGGTCCAGGCGCTGCTCGCCGCGTCGGCGGGGGCCGTTGACTTCGCCGACCTCTTGTCAAAGATCGAGGCGGCGGCTGCCATGGCGCACGGCTGGTATGATCGGATCGTCGCAGCACCGGCGCGGGCCGCGGCCGAGCCCCACAGCAGCGAGAAGGAGCACGCACCATGAGCGTCGGAGAAGGCGACAAGGCGCCCGATTTCACCTTGCCCACCGATGGCGGCGGCACGGTCACGCTGTCGAAGCTCAAGGGCAAGAAAGTGGTGCTCTATTTCTATCCCAAGGACGACACATCCGGC
>DATJLY010000340.1:0-9088 GCA_035509095.1 Allostellaceae bacterium
CCGATTCCGATCGAGCCGCCGGTAGGCGAAAAGATCGCCGTGTTGATGCCGATGACGTTGCCGTCCATGTCGAACATCGGACCGCCGGAATTGCCGCGATTGATAGCGGCGTCGGTCTGCAGGAAATCGTCATAGGGCCCGGCATTGATCTCGCGCGCCCGCGCCGAGAGGATGCCGGCGGTGACCGTGCCGCCGAGCCCGAACGGATTGCCGATCGCGATCACCCAGTCGCCGATCCGGGCCTGGTCGCTGTCGCCCCATTTCACCGCGACCAACGGCTTCGAGGGCTTCACCTGGAGCAAGGCCACGTCGATCTTGGTGTCGCGGCCCACCACCTCGGCCTTGAAGCTGGTGTCGTCCTGAAGCGTGACCGTGATCTCGTCCGCGTTTTCGATCACGTGATTATTGGTGACGATGAGACCGGATGGATCGATCACGAAGCCGGAGCCGAGCGACGTGGCGTGGCGCGGCAGAGCCTGGTTCAACCCTTGCCCGCCATGATTGCGGTTCAGGAAATCGTGAAAGAACTGCTCGAACGGGGAACCGGGCGGGAAGTTCGGTTCATCGGAGCCAGAGCCGGAGCCGGTATCGCCGCTGTCCTGGCCCGGCTTTAGCGTCTGGGTCGACGAGACATTGACGACCGCCGGCAACAGCCGCGCCGCCAGGTCGGCAAAACTGTCGGGCGCCGGCCGCGCAGTCGCGGCGGGCAGGGGCGCCATCGCCAGCATCGCTCCCACCACGAGGATCGCCAACAGCCGGCCGGCGCAAATGGCTCTCGTCAAGCCTGGCCGAGGCTTACACGCGAAAGCTCCACTCACGGTATGTACTCCCTGACCCCGACGGGAAGCGCCATCGGCGATATTACGGAAGTTCGCAGTCGCAAGAAAGCGCTTCCGGCATTTGCGCTGGAAATGTCACCAGCCGTGAACGACGTCGGCTCACGGCTTGTCGGCCGCCGCGGAGCTGGGCTCCCCGCCGGGCGGTTTGGCGGTCTTGGCCGAGCTCGACTGCGTCGCGGTCGTCGCGCGCGGCGCCCCGGCGGGACCGTCCTCGAGGTACCGGAAGAACGGGCTGTCCGGCGACAGGACCAGGGTCGTGCCGGGACCGCTCAGCGCGTCGCGATAGGCCTGGAGCGAGCGGTAGAAACTATAGAAATCCACGTCCTTGCCATAGGCGTCGGCCGAGATTTTGATGGAATCCGCATCGCCCTGGCCGCGCAGGATCTGCGACTGTTTTTGGGCGTCGGCGATGATCTCGATGCGTTGGCGGTCGGCATCGGCGCGGATCGTCTGGGCCTGGCGCGCGCCTTCGGCCCGGTACCCCGCCGCTTCGCGCTGACGTTCGGACTTCATGCGGTCATAGACTGCCTGGCTGTTTTCTTCGGGCAAGTCGGCGCGCTTGATGCGTACGTCGACTACGTCGAGGCCGAAGCCCTTGGTCTGCGTGTTCACCTCGTCGCGGATCTGCTGCATGATCTGCGCACGCCGGACCGAGATCACGTCCTGCAGCTCGATCCCGCCGATGACCCGCCGGAGCGCGCCCGTGATGATGGACGAGAGCCGCGTGCGCGCGACCAGCTCCGTCCCGAGGCTCTGATAGAACTGAAGCGGGTCGGAAATGCGGAAGCGCGCATAGGTGTCGACCACGAGCCGCTTCTGGTCCGACGCGATCACCTCCTCGGCCGGCGGCTCGAAATCGAGGATGCGGCGATCGTACTCGACCACATCCTGCCACGGCAGCTTGTAGTGCAGGCCGGGATTGTCGACGACGCGGATCGGATTGCCGAATTGCAGGACCAGCGCCTCTTCGATCTGCGAGACCTGGAAGACGCTGCTATAGAAGAGGATCAGCGCCACCACGATTGCGGCGCTGATCGTGGCGATCGCGCGCGCGCTCATTGGGCGCCTCCCCGCACCGACGTCGCGGCGCTTCCCGGCGTGTTGGACGATCCTTGCGCCTGGGGTGCCGCCGGGGGCTGCGTCAATTGCGGCAGCGGCAGATAGGGCAGCACGCCCGAGCCCGTGGCCGATTTGTCGACCAGGATCTTGCTCGTATGCTCGAGCACGCTCTGCATCGTCTCGATGTAAAGGCGCCGCGCCGTCACGTCCTGGGCCGCCTTGTAGGCGTCATAGACCGACAGGAAGCGCGCGGCGTCGCCTTGCGCGGCGAGCACGATCTGCGCGCGATAGGCCTCGGCCTCCTGCACGATGCGCGCGCCGTCGCCGTGCGCCACCGGCACGACGTTGTTGCGATAGGCCTCGGCCTCGTTGATGAGGCGCTGCTGGTCGATCTTGGCGCTTTGCACGTCGCGGAAGGCGTCGATCACCTGATCCGGCGGATCGACTCTTTGCAGCTGCACGTTGTCGATCTCGATGCCGGAGTGATAGCTGTCCAGGATCTGCTGCAACAGCGCCTGCGTGTCGGCCTCGATCTTCGGGCGCCCGCCGGTCAGCGCATTGGCGATCTCGCTGTGGCCGATGACTTCGCGCATCGCGCTTTCCGCCGCCGACTTCACCGTGCCGTCGGGATTGCGGATGTTGAAGAGATAGGCCTCGGCGTCCTTGATGACCCACAGCACGATGAAGTTGACGTCGATGATGTTCTCGTCGCCGGTCAGCATCAGCGACTCTTCCGGCAGCTCGGCGTTCCGGCCGCTCGTCGTTTCGCGGAACCCCACCTCGACGCGATTGACCCGCGTGACCTTGGGCATGATCGCCTCTTCGATCGGCTCGGGCAGGTGGTAGCCGAGGCCCGGGCTGGTGGTGCGGTTGTAAGCGCCAAAGCGCAGGACGATGCCCTGCTCGTCCGGCTCGACGCGGTAGAAGCCGCTTGCGATCCACAACACGAAGACGGCGGCGACCGCGATGACGATGCCCCTGCCGCGCCCTCTCCCGCCCGGGAAGAACCGCCGCAGCCGCTCTTGGCTCTTGCGCAGCACCTCTTCGAGGTTCGGGGGCTGCGGTGAACGTCCCCACGGGCTCTGACCGCCGCCGCCGCCCCACGGGCCGCCACCCTGATTCCACGACATTGCGTTTCCTTTCACCGCAGGCGCCGCGCGCCAGCTTGGCAGCCTGCCCAACTTCTCTCTATATGTTACAGAACAGCGAGAGGACAGTATATGAGCGTCACCGAGAACGCGGTGCTGGAAGCGCTGCGTACGGTCAAGGATCCCGAACGCGGGCAGGACATCGTGACACTCGGGATCGTGGGCGGCGTGCAGGTGCGCGAAGGCCATGTCGCCTTCGCCCTCGAAGTGCCGCGCGAGCGTGCGCCCCAGCTCGAGCCGTTGCGCAAAGCGGCGGAACAGGCGGTCGAGGCGCTGCCGGGCGTGCTGTCGGTGTCGGCGGTGCTGACGGCGGAAGCCGCACCGCGCGGTCAGCGGCGCGCGGAGGCGCGCACGCCCGCGCAGGCACAGCACGCGCAGACCCAGAAGCCGCTGGTGCCGGGCGTGCGCGCCATTGTCGCCGTTGCCTCGGGCAAAGGCGGCGTCGGCAAATCAACGACGGCGGTCAATCTCGCGCTCGCGCTCCACGCGATCGGCCACACGGTCGGCGTGCTCGACGCCGACATCTACGGGCCGTCGATGCCGCGCATGCTCGGCATTTCCGGACGCCCGCGCATGGCAGACGGCAAGCGGCTCGAGCCGATGAGCAACTATGGCATCAAGTGCATGTCGATGGGCTTCCTGGTGCCCGAGGACACGCCAATGATCTGGCGCGGGCCGATGGTGATGAGCGCGTTGCAGCAGATGCTGCGCGACGTGGATTGGGGCAATCTCGACGTCATGGTGGTGGACATGCCGCCCGGCACCGGCGACGCGCAGCTCACCATGGCGCAGCAGGTGCCGCTTGCCGGCGCGGTGATCGTGTCGACGCCGCAGGACATCGCCCTTCTCGACGCGAGGAAGGGTCTCAACATGTTCCGCAAGGTCGACGTGCCCGTGCTCGGCATCGTCGAGAATATGAGCTACTTCCTGTGCCCGCATTGCGGCGAGCGCAGCGACATCTTCAGTCACGGGGGCGCCCGGCGCGAGGCCGAGGCGCTGGGCGTTCCATTCCTGGGCGAGCTGCCGCTCGACATCGCGATCCGCGAAACCTCGGATAGCGGCCGACCGATCGTCGTCTCCGATCCCGACAGCCCGCACGCGCAGGTCTATCGCACCATCGCCGAGCGCGTCTGGGCGGCGCTCGGTCCCGGCGAGCGCGCGGCGCCGCGAATCCTGGTACAGTAGCCGGACAATAAACAAAGGGAGGCGAGGCATGAGGAGTATCGCGGCGCTCGCGGCCGCTTTTGTCATTGCCGCGACATCGGCTTCGGCCGATCCTTGGAAGATCCGCGTCGGCTGGGTCACCACGCCCACGCATCTGCAGCCCATCATCGACGAGCTGCACAACCGCCATCCCGAGCTCTTCCATCATTTCGGCAAGAGCTACGTCGCCGAAGGCGAGCGCTTCCAAGGCACGACGCCGCAGATCCAGGCGCTCGCCATCAAGGAGGTCGAGGTCGCATCGTTCGGGCCCGAAGCGCTGGCGCTCGCGGTGAACAACGCGCATCTCGACGTGCGGGCGATCGCCGACGTGTTTCAGGACGGCGTCCCCGGCTATGGCACGGTCACCTATGTGGTCAAGGCGAACAGCCCCATCCGCACGGTCGAGGATCTCAAAGGCAAGAATGTCGCGACCAACGCCATCGGCTCGTTCGGCGATTCGGCGATGCGCATCGTGATGCGCGAGCACGGTCTTGCCGACCGCGATTTCACCAGCGTCGAGACCAATTTCGCGACCATGCCGGCGATGCTCGACGACGGCAAGGTCGACCTGATCAACCTGGTTCCCCAGTACCGCTACATGATCAACGAGGGGAAGTTCCGGACGCTCTTCACCGCGGCCCAAGGTGAAGGCCGGATCCAGGCGGTGCTGTGGGCGATGCGCGCCGACGTGATCGCCGAGCACCGCGCGGCGCTCGTCGATTTCCTCGAAGACCATATCCGCGCGGTGCGGTGGCTGCTCGATCCGGCACACCATGACGAAGCGGTCGCGATCTGCGCCGCGGTCACCAAGGGCAAGCCCGAGACCTTGCAATATGTCTTCACGAAGGACGATTCGTTCCATGCGCCGGACGGGCGGCCCGACATTCCCGCGACGCAGCACGCGATCGATGTCGAGATGAAGTATGGGCTGATGCAGCAAGGCTTGAAGGTCGCGCCGAACTATGTCGATCTCGGCCCGATCGATGACGCCAACAAGCAGTTCGGAGGGTCATGAGAAGGCCCCAATCACAAACCAGGGAGGAACAGGTGGTGAAAATTCTGTCTTTTCTCGTCGCGTCGCTCATCGCGATCACAGGGTCGGCGCGCGCCGACACGGACAAGGTCACGGTGGCGATGCCGGCGATCGCCTTCATCTTCGCGACGGAATACGAAGCGCTCGATGGCGGCTTCTACAAGAAGGAAGGGCTCGACGTGAAGGAGGTCGAGATCCAGGGCATTGGCGCCGCCAACGCCGTGATCTCGGGCTCGGTCGAGTTCTCATTCTCGTCGGGCCCGACCCTGACCCGCGCGGCCGCGCGGGGCCAGAAGGTCATCGCCATCGCCAGCACCTATGACCGTTCCGGCTTCTGGATCGTGCTCAATAAGAAGGTCGCCGCCGACCGGCATTTCGATCCCAACGCGCCGCTCGCCGACCGAGCCAAGATACTGAAAGGGCTGCGCTTCGCCGTTGGGGCGATCCAGGCCATCCCGCACGCCTATCTGAAGCTCATCGCCAAGATCGGCGGGCTCAATCCCGAAAGCGACCTCGAGGTCACGGCGATCTCGCCGACCGACACGATCGCGGCCATGCAGCGCAATGCGATCGACGGATTCTCCGGCGGCCCGCCGATCGTCGAGGAAGCGGTATCGCACGGCCTCGGCGTGATCGTCGCCGACGGCAACAACGGCGCCGTGGACCCGCCCTGGCTCAAGCACGTCGCCGGCAACATCGTGCTGGCGCGGGCGCAATACTGCGTCGATCACAAGCCAATTTGCGTCAAGATGGGTCGCGCGCTGGCCGCGGCCAACGTCTTCATGCACGAGCATCCGAAGGAAGCGATGGCGATCCTGGGCAAGCGGCTCAACGTCACCGATCCGGCCGTGCTGGCCGAGGCCTACAAGGACACGCTCGAGGCGACGCCCTCGCCCCCGACCACGGACGCGGCCATGCTTGCCGCCGCCGACCAAATGAACATCGAGGCGGGCTTCATGAAGGCGTCCGACAAAGTCGCGTCGTACGACAAGCTCTTCGACAACGAGTTCGTGAAATAGGCCGCTGCGGCTCATGGCGCCTGGTCCGCGTCGCGGCCCAGGGTCGCCATGAGCTCGCGCCATTCGCGCTTGCCGAGGCCGCTTTCCTCCTGGCTCACGCGCTCGCCCGCCAAGAGGCGCCGCACCACCGCAAGCGCCGATGCCGAGAGATGGGTGCCGCCCAATCTATGTTCGCGGAACGCCTCGGCCGTCAGCGGGACCCATCGCTCGAGTGTGCCGATCATCGCCTCGGCATAGACGCGGATCTCGTACTGGGCGTGGGCGTCGGCCCGCAACGCCAGGAATCCCATGAGATTGTGCAGGTCGGTCTTCCAGTACCATTGGGTATAGAAGTTGAGGCTCAGATTCATCCGCGCGAGTTCGCGCGCGAGCCCTTGCCGCCCCGCGTCGATAGGCTGCCCCGCCTCGTCCTCGTTCAGAAGCTCGGCATAGCCGCGATAGGCCCGCGCGGCATCCTCGCGCAGAAGCGCCATCACGCGCGCCGCCGCGGCACCGGCCAGCACCTCGCCCCGGCCCTGGCGGTTGCTCGACGATTGCGCCGCGAGCTGCTCGGGTGCCGGAACATAGAACTCGTTGTCGAGGATCGAGTAGCGCGCGGAATATTCGTTCACGTTCGCGGTGCGGTGGCGGATCCACTGCCGCGCCACGAAGATCGGCAGCTTGACGTGATACTTGATCTCGCACATCTCGAACGGCGTCGTGTGCTGGTGCCGCATGAGATAATGGATGAGCGCGCGGTCCTCGCTGACCCGTCGCGTGCCCTTGCCATAAGAGACGCGCGCGGCCTGCACCACCGCGGCATCATCGCCCATATAGTCGATCACGCGCACGAAACCGTGGTCGAGCACCGGCAGCGGCTGATAGAGGATGTCCTCGAGCGCCGGCACCGTGGCGCGCCGCGTCGCGTGGCTTTCCTGGCGCAGCCGCGCGATCTCGTCATTCTGCTCGGGCTTCAAGGGCATGGGACAAGTCTAGCCACGCCCCTTCCCGGCTCCAAGGCCGACTCGGACTGTGACGCCGCTCACACGATCGGGCGCGAAATTACCGCCCGCGCGTGATGCCGCTCACAGGGCCAGAGCGGCCTTTAGCCTTATTGTTGGGACACCTACCGCATTGGAGGGGGTCATGCAGCGACGGATCGGCCGGATCATTCCAGGTCTCGCGGCATGCCTTATGGGGGCAATTCTGGTTCTGGCCGCGGCGAGCGCGGCCCGGGCCCAGGCGGCAGCGCCCGACGCCAAGGCTCCGGTGGTCATCAGCCAGGCCGACATCGACGCGCTGAGGGCGTTGCTGCAAGGCTCGTCGGCGCGCACGGCCGATTATCTCAATTCGCTCAACGGCGCGGTGATCCGCCCGGACGGAACGGTCCAACATTCCGCGCCGACGTCCGCGGCGGCGCAACCCGGCCTTGGCGCCAAGATGGCAACGGCCTTCGGCGGCCTCGTCAGCGACCACGGCACCTATGCCTCGTTCGTCGATGCCGCCAATACCAGGATAAGCTCGGCCGAGGCGGCGCCCGCGCCGCGCGGGCGGTGACCCGCTAAAGCCCCTCGATCCCGGTCAGGAACTCGAGCTGCCAGCGCATCGCTTCGGGGGTCAGGGGAAAGCCGCCATCGCGGCCTGGCCGCAAGGTCTTCGACGCGGGAAGACGGCCCAGCGCGGTCTGAAGCCGCGCCGCCGCCAGCATCGACAGCCCCGCCTTCCACGCGAGCGCCGTGATGCCTTTGGAGCTGTGTGAATCGAGCACGTGCCCGACCCGCTCCATCGGGATGTTGGTCAGCACGGCGAGCGCCGCCCGCGCCATCATCTTGTCGGCGGCAACCAGTTGCAACACCTCGTCTTCGCCGAGGCGGCCTTCTTCCTTGAGCCGCAGCGCCGAGGTGAGCGCCTCGGCGGCGGACATCCGCGCCGTGTCCGGCGCGTCTTCGCCCGGTTCCTCGGCAAGGCGCCGCATCACGGTCTCTTCCACCGCGGCCGCGACCGAAGGATCGAGATCGCTTCGCGTGCGCAGCGCGTCGAGCAGATGCGTCGCGACGAAACTGGCGAGCTTCTTGACGAGCCGCCCCGGCAGCTTCGGCCGCAGCACGAACGAGCGGTGCCAGGTCGGATTGTCCGGCGCCCGCTCCACCAGCCGGTCGAGCACTTCCTCACGGATCTGCGCGCTGGGATTGGCGAGCAGCGAGGCGATCGCGTCGTCGTCGTCGCTGATGCTGATCGCGTCGGCGATCGGCTCGCTGACATGGCCGCGGCGCGCGATCGAGGCGAGCGCGCCCGGGATCGGCGTCTCGGCGATGATCTCCAGGAGATCCTCGTCGGTCAGTACCGGCGAATGCTGAAGCACCGGGGCCGCGACGGTGATCTCGCGGTCCCGCGCCAATTTGCCGATCACGTGGGCCGGCGCGTGCGCGACATGCTTCAGCGTCTCGGCCAGGACCTGGCGCACATGGTGCACCTGGTCATGCACCAGGATGTCGAGCACCGCGAGCGTCGATTGATAGGCGCGGCCTTCCTTGTCATGCGCGAACTCGGGCACCAACGCGGCGATCTTCGTCGCGAGATCGTGGCGGACCAGGTGCTCGATGTCGCGCGCCAAAAGCAGGTCGGCCTGGTTTGGCGTCGCGCGGTTGCCGGCGACGGCTGCGCGCACCTCGACATGATCGTCGCTGGCGAGCAGATAGAGAATCTCGGGCGGCGCCGATGCGTGGGACCCGACGCGCCGGCGATGGCGATGGTCGCGGCTCGCGGCCAGACGCTTCGAGGCGGCGTAGTCGAGCGGGCGTTCTGACT
>DATJLY010000341.1:0-4918 GCA_035509095.1 Allostellaceae bacterium
GGCCAGCGGCGCGGTAAAGCGGAAGCGGCGTGAAGTTCGGCGACACGCCGCTGAACGAGGCGGTCGGCGCGGTTCTGGCGCACAGCCTCAAAGTTCCCGGTCGCGCGATCAAAAAGGGCCGGGTGCTGACCGAAGCAGACATCGCGGCGCTTGCCGCCGGCGGCATGACAAGCGTCGTCGCGGCCCGGCTCGAGCCGGGCGATATCGCCGAGGATGCCGCCGCCGACGCGGTCGCGGGCGCGCTCGCCGGCGCCCACGTCACCAGCGGCCGCGCCTTCACCGGCCGTGCCAATTTCTATGCCGATACGGCCGGTCTCTGCGTCGTCGACCGCGCCGCGGTCGAGCGCCTCAATCTGATCGACGAGACGATCACCCTCGCGACCTTGGAGCCCGATTCGATCGTGAAGCCCAAGGAGATGGTCGCGACCGTCAAGATCATCCCTTTCGCGGTCAGAGGCGAAGCGGTTCGCGCCTGCGCGGCCGTGGCGGCGCGACCCATTTTTTTCGTGGCGCCTTTCCACGCCCAGAAGGTCGCGCTGATCCAGACGCGGCTTCCGGGGATCAAGGAGTCGATCCTCGACAAGACGGTCGACGCCACGCGTGCGCGGCTCGCGGCGCTTGAAAGCGATCTTGTCGACGAGCGCCGCTGCGCTCACCGCGTCGACGCGCTGGAACCCGAATTGCGCCGGGCGCTCGACGAAGGCGTTGACATGGTGCTGGTAGCCGGGGCGTCGGCGATCCTCGACCGGCGCGACGTGATCCCGGCCTCGGTCGTGGCGGTCGGCGGCACGATCGACCATTTCGGCATGCCGGTCGATCCCGGCAATCTCTTGCTCATGGCCCGGGTCGGATCCGTGCCGGTGCTCGGCCTGCCGGGCTGTGCGCGTTCGCCCAGGGTGAACGGGTTCGACTGGGTGCTGCGGCGTCTCGTCGCGGACCTGCCGGTCGATGAGGCCGTCCTCGCCCGCATGGGGGTGGGCGGGCTTTTGTCCGAGATTGCCAGCCGGCCACTGCCCCGGGCCCGCGCCATCGCCCCGCAGGCGGAAACAACCGAGCCGGACACACCGCGGGCACCCCGCATCGGCGCGCTCGTCATGGCCGCGGGCCGATCGAGCCGCATGGGCACGGTCAACAAGCTGCTGATCAACATCAACGGCAAGCCGATGGTGCGCCACGCGGTCGAAGCGGTGCGCGACGCGGGCCTCGCCCCGATCGTCGTCGTCACCGGGCATCAGCGGGAGCAGGTCACGGCGGCGCTCGACGACCTGCCGGTGCGGTTCGCCCACAATCCGGATTATGCCGAGGGCCTGTCGACCTCGCTCAAGGCGGGGCTCGGCGCGCTGCCCGGGGATCTCGACGGCGTGCTCGTGGGCTTGGGCGATATGCCGCAGGTCGGCGCTTCCGATATCGAGCGGCTGGTCGCAGCCTTCAACCCGGTCGAGGGCCGCGCCATCATCGTACCGACGCGCAACGGCAAACGCGGCAACCCCATCCTGTGGGCAAAGCGCTTCATCCCGGAAATGAGGCAGGTCGAGGGCGATGTCGGCGCCCGCAGCCTCATCGCCGCCTACCCCGAGCTGGTCAGCGAGATCGAGATGGCAAGCGACGGCGTGCTGACCGATATCGATACGCCCCAGGCGCTGGCCCGCCTTGCGTCATCGTCACGGATCGAGGTCACGCCGGCGGAATAATCCCCCGCCCTGCCCGTTCTATGTGCGAGGCAAAGGTTGAGGGGCATCAGGCCATGACCACTCTCTTGGGCACCAGCATACTCGGCAGCACGCTCTTCGGCGTCTTGCTGGGTCAAATCACCCTTGGCGCCGAAGTCGCCGGCGTTGTCATCGCGTCGATCGTGCTGATGTCCTTGCGGGACGCATAACCAGGCCTCAGACCGGATATCCTTTGGATTTGGCGGCCAGGCCGCCATGGAGATCAAGCATCCGGCCGCGCCATGCCGCGACCGGATCGTCCTCCAGTAACAATCTCAAGTCGCTGATCCCCCGCGCCCATTGGAAGGCGCCGAAGACGATATAGTCGGCGTAAAGCGGCCGCTCGCCGCCGAGGAATTTCTGGCTCCTCAGCGCAAGCCGAAGCGGCAGCAAGGTCTCGCGCAGCGCCGGCAGCCGCGCCTCGCGGTCCGACGATGCCGCCTCCAGGGTCCGACCCAACCGCTCCTCGCGACTTTTGCGAAAATACTCCCGATCTTCGGCGGCGGTATGACGCCAGATATCGAGCGCCAGGATCGGGAACAGAGCGCCGTGCAGCACAACATCGGCCCAGCCTTGATAAAAGCGCGTCAGCGCCCGCCCCACCCCGTCGCCGAACAGCGACGGCGCACCGGGATAGGCCTCGTCGAGATATTCGGCGATGGTCCAGGATTCATCGATCCAGCGCTCGCCATCGACGAGGACCGGCACGCGGCCTTTGCAGCCGGCCGGCGTGATGATGCTTTTCTCGGTGAAGCGCCACGGGATGGTCTCGACCGCGAGCCCCTTGTGCGCAAGCGCCATCTTGATGCGCCAGCAATAAGGGCTGAAACGCCGGTCGGGCTCCGCCCCCGCGAGGTCATAAAGCTTGAGCATGGCCCGCTCCATCAATCGTGACGAGGGGGCCTCTAGATCGACGAAAGGGCGCTGGCAAGCGCCAGGCTAGCGGTCGGCCGACGCGACGTCGCCGCCGGTCACGGCGACCGGAAGGCCGGTCGCTTTCTCGCCGGCGCGCTGGACCGCGTCCCAATCCACTTCGTCGGCGCGGTCACCCGCAACGGCGGTCACCCGGTCGACCAGGTCCTGAGGGATTGCCGGCGTCATCGAGTGGCCGTAATCGATCTCGTCGGCCTGTTCCTTGGTGGGATAGACCTCGACATAGAGCCGGTCGCCGATCCACGCCGCCGCGACATCTTGCGAAATGGTTCTGACCGGGGTCCCGACCGCGACCTCGTTGAACAGCTTCTCGATATCCTCGGGATAGAGATGGAAGCAGCCGTGGCTCACATTGCGGCCGACGCTGTCGGGCTTGTTGGTGCCGTGGATCAGGATGTTGGTCCAGCCGGTCCGGAGCGCAAAGGCGCCCAGCGGATCGTCGGGTCCGGGCCCGATCGAAAGCGGCAGGTCGGGCCGCTCGGCCCGGATGGAGGGCGGCGGAATCCAGACCGGGTCCGGCTCCTTCCGCACGATCTTCGTGAGCCCCAGCGGCGTCGCTCCATCCTCGACGCCGATGCCGACCGGATAGATCTCGACCTTGGCGCCGTCTTTCGGGAAATAATAAAGCTCGCGCGCGGCCAGGTTGATCACGATGCCGACGCGCGGCGCATCGGGGAGGATGAACATCGTCGGTACGGAAATGGTCGTGCCCGCGCCGGGCGACCACGGATCGACGCTTGGATTGGCCGCCATGAAGTTCACATAGCCGACATCGAACTTGCGCGCGACGTCGAGCAGATTGCCGGACGCGCTTGCCTCATAGGCCTGCACATCGCCAACCGCGGCTTGGTCCTTCTGCAACGGAAAATCGGCGGCAAAGGCAGGCGCCGCGAATGCGGCGAGGAAGATCGTGGCGCGGCCCGCAAGGCCGCAGAATCGACTGACCATCGGGGCTCTCACAAACAAAGACGGAATGGGGTCCGCGACGCCGGCACGAAGCGGACCCGATTCCAGGCGGGACGGACTACTTCTGCAGGCTCTGCTGGCCCATGCGGTCGGCTTCGGCCTTCGCGTCATTGGCCGTCCGCTGCGCCTGCTGCGCGACTTGAAGCGCTTGCTGCGCGGTCGATCTCGCCTGTTGATCCTCGGTCGACATTGCCGTCGGGGCGGGCTGGGGACTCGAGCAAGCGGCGATCATCAATGGGGCAAAAAACACCAGCGGGATGAACTTACGAACCATTGTGGACCTCCTATCGGGGGACGAGGCGCCGCCGAAACGGCACAACAATGTTTTGAATCATTTGGCGCCTCAATGGTTCCGTGAGCACACGATGTTCTTGTCGTCCGGCGAGCTCGCGCAACACGCGACGCCTGTAGCTTTTGGGTGGCATTTCCATGGGGTTTTTGAGATGATGCATGGACGACGATCGGACTCTGTCCTTTCGTAGACAATAAAATATGGAACGATACGTGCTTTTTTGTTGAATTGGGGGATCGTTTCCTGTTTCGACATCAAGATGAAGTCCGCCTGCGCGGCTGCTTTGGCGCTGCACTGGCGATCGTGCTGGCAAGCCTCATTGCCGGCCCTGCCCTCGCGCGGCAGACCGCAGGCCTCAAGGCCGACCGCATTCTTGTGCTGAAATCGAGGCGCGAGCTGTTGCTGCTGCACGATGGACGGGTGCTGCGCGCTTATCCGATCGCGCTCGGCCCGCATCCGCACGGCACGAAACACGCTCGCGGCGACGGCCGTACTCCGGAAGGCGTCTATGTCATCGACGGCCGGAACGCGCATTCGACCTACCATCTCGCGCTCCATGTCTCGTATCCGACCGAGATCGAGCGCGCGCAATCGGTCGCGGCGCATGTCGATCCCGGCGGCGACATCTTCATCCACGGATTGCCCAACGCCTATGATGGGCCGAAGAATCCGGGCCGATTCTATAAAGACTGGACGGAAGGCTGCATCTCGGTCGGCGACGCCGCGATCGAAGAGATCTGGCGCACGGTCGATGACGGCACGCCGATCGAGATCAGGCCTTGACCTAACGCGCCGAGAAGGCGAGCCCGCCCTGACAGGCGGCGTTCTGAGCCTTCACCGCGATGTGGCAGTCGGCGCCATTGGTGCCGAGCGAATGCGCGACGCAATCGGTCACCTGGTAGTTGTTCGCCATGCTGCCCTGGGTCGAAAGGCTCATGTCGATGGTGCCGTGGCATTGCGGGCCGGCGCCCTGCCCCACGGAATATTCAAAGCGCACCGGGACGCTGGCGCCGGGTGC
>DATJLY010000342.1:0-12235 GCA_035509095.1 Allostellaceae bacterium
GCAGCAGGCGCCGGAATTGCGCCCGCGTCTCCGACCGGCACAGTGCGTCCTCGCGCCACGCCGCAGGGTCGTAGACGTCGTCGTCGGCCGGCACCACGTTGAAGTCGCCGGCGAGCACGCAGGGACGCTCGGTGTCGAGCAGCCCCCGAGCGTGGCGCACGAGCCGCGCCATCCAGGCGAGCTTGTAATCGTATTTGTCGGTACTGACAGGGTTGCCGTTGGGAAGATAGATCGCGGCGACGCGCAGCCCGGCGAAGGTCGCTTCGAGATAGCGGGCCTGCTCGTCGCCGTCGTCGCCGGGCAGGCCGCGCTGCACGTCGCGCGCGGGCTCGCGCGACAGGATCGCCACGCCGTTATAGGCGCGCTGGCCGAGGATGGCGGCGTGATAGCCCGCCGCCTTGATCTCGAGCGCCGGGAAATCGGCCTCGAGGCATTTGATCTCCTGTAGGCACAATATGTCGGGCTTTGCGGACTCAAGCCAGGCAAGCAGGTTCGCAAGCCGCGCCTTCACCGAATTGACGTTCCACGTCGCGACCCGGACCAAGCGCGGATCAGCCGACCGAGAAGGAATTGCCGCATCCGCAGGACGAGGCGGCGTTGGGATTCTTGACCTGGAAATAGGCGCCCATCATGTCCTCGACGAAATCGATCTCGGCACCCTTGACGAGCTCGAGCGATACCTCGTCGATCACGACCTCGACGCCGCCGTGTGCGAAGACGAAATCCTCGTCGTGCCGTTCCTCGTCGAAGCTGAAGCCGTATTGGAAGCCGGAGCAGCCGCCGCCTGACACCGCCAGCCGCAGGAACGCGCTTGGCGTATTTTCCTGCGCCTTGAGCTCGGCGATTCGCCGCGCCGCGCTCTCGGTCAAGCTGACCTGCCACTCGGCCGGGACGGAATGCCCATCCGCCATCGCACGCTCCCCAACGGTTAACCCGTGGCATTATTTAGGCAATCCCGCGGCCTTATTAAAGGGCTGTGAGTTGGGCACTGGAATCGTGTGCGCATTTGCATGAAAGCGGCTCGAAGGGCTAGGTTGCGGGCCCATGAATACGGCCTTGGCGCCCTATGCCTCGCATCCAGAGCGATCCCGCGGCCGGCTTCATGCCGAGCCCGAAAGCCAGGCCCGCACGCCGTTTGAGCGTGACCGAGACCGCATCATCCACTCCACCGCGTTCCGCAGGCTGCAATACAAGACCCAGGTCTTCGTCTCGCATGAGGGCGATCACTACCGCACGCGCCTTACCCATTCGCTGGAGGTTGCCCAGATCGCGCGCAGCATGTGTCGCGCGCTCGGCCTCAACGAGGATCTGGCCGAGGCGCTGGCGCTCGCGCACGATCTCGGCCACACCCCGTTCGGCCATGCCGGCGAGGAGGCGCTCGACGCCGCGATGCGGCCGCATGGCGGCTTCTCGCACAATGATCAGACCTTGCGGGTGCTGACCCGGCTCGAGCGCCGCTATGCCGGGTTCGACGGATTGAATCTCACCTGGGAGACGCTTGAAGGGACGGTGAAGCATAACGGCCCGCTCGCTCGCGACC
Organism: Allostellaceae bacterium; assembly: GCA_035509095.1. GTDB lineage: Bacteria > Pseudomonadota > Alphaproteobacteria > ATCC43930 > CGMCC-115725 > DATJLY01. The sequence continues at coordinate 1,541 of DATJLY010000342.1, forward strand.
GGTTGTCGCCGGCGATCGCCGAGTATGTGGCGCACCATGATCTCGAGCTGTCGACATGGCCCTCGGCCGAGGCGCAGGTCGCGGCGCTTGCCGACGACATCGCCTACAACAACCACGACATCGATGACGGCCTGCGCGCCGGTCTCTTCAGCGTCAAGGATTTGTCCGACCTCCCGCTCGTCGGTCCGGTTTTTGCGGAAGTCGCCACACGCCATCCCGACATCGAGGAGCCACGCCTCGTGCACGAGGCGATCCGGCGGCTCATCGATCGCATGGTCAATGATCTCGTCACCGAGACGCGGGGCCGACTCTCGTCCGCGCGGGTCAAGAGCGCCGACGAGGTTCGCGCTTTGGGCCGGCCAGTGGCCGCTTTCTCCGAAGGTATGCGCGCCAACGACCGATCGCTGCGGAAATTCCTGATGGAGCGGATGTACCGCCATTACCGCGTGCGTCGGATGCAGGCGAAGGCCCAGCGCGTCGTGAGCGAGCTCTATGCCTTCTTCAGCGCCGATCCGCTGTGCCTGCCGACCGAGTGGCGCGCGCAGGCGGGCGCGCCCAACAGCGCCGCGACCGCGCGCATCGTCGCCGACTATATCGCCGGCATGACCGACCGCTTTGCGCTCGACGAGCATTGGCGGCTGTTTGATCGTTATGCGACGACGTGATGAACCTCTATACGCATTTCCGCCGCATCGTCGTCGCTGAAATCGAGGCTTTGCAGCGCGACGGCGCATTGCCGGCTGGGCTCGATCCGGGCCGCGTCGCGATTGAGCCGCCCCGCGACCCCGCCCATGGCGATCTCTCGACCAACGCCGCCATGGTGCTCGCAAAACCCGCCCGGATGGCGCCGCGCGCCATCGCAGATCAGCTCAAGGCGCGGCTTCAGCGCCTGCCCGAGATCACCGACGCCGAGGTCGCGGGGCCGGGCTTCCTCAATCTGCGGCTCAAGGACCAGGTCTGGTGGGAGCAGCTTGCCGAAATTCTGCGTAGCGGGCGCTCCTACGGCGACTCAGCCTTCGGGCAGGGACGCAAGGTCAATGTCGAGTATGTGTCGGCCAATCCGACGGGGCCGCTTCATGTCGGCCACGGCCGAGGCGCTGTGGTTGGCGATGCGCTTGCGGCGCTTCTCGCCAAAGCAGGGTTCGATGTCTGCCGCGAATATTACATCAACGATGCCGGCGCGCAGGTCGATGCGCTCGCGCGGTCGCTGCACTTCCGTTATCGGGAAGCGGCCGGCGAGGCCGTGGGGCCGATGCCCGAAGGGCTTTACCCGGGCGAATATCTGAAGGACACGGCCGTCGCGCTTAAGGAGCGTGATGGCGAGCGGTGGCTCGCGGAGCCCGAGACGCGCTGGCTCGAGCCGTTTCGCCGCTTCGCGATCGACGCCATGATGGCGTCGATCCGGGCCGATCTGGGCGCGTTGGGCATCCGGCACGACCTCTTCACGTCGGAGCGCGCCATCATCGCGTCCGGCGCCGTCGAGCGGGCGCTCGCGACGCTCGAACGGATGGGGCTCGTCTATGTCGGGCTTCTCGATCCGCCCAAGGGCATGCTGCCTGACGATTGGGAGCCGCGCCCGCAGACGCTGTTCCGCTCGACTCAGTTCGGCGACGATGTCGATCGCCCCGTGCGCAAGTCCGATGGCTCGTGGACCTATTTCGCGTCGGACATGGCTTATCATCTCGACAAGTGCCGGCGCGGCTTTGCCGACATGATCGACGTGTGGGGCGCCGACCACGGTGGCTATGTGAAGCGCATGCAGGCGGCGGTGAAGGCGTTGACCGAAAACGCCGGCGCCCTCGACGTGAAATTATGCCAGCTCGTCAATCTCTATGACCGCGGCGAGCCGGTGCGCATGTCGAAGCGCGCCGGCACGTTCGTCACGCTTCGCGATGTCGTCGACGAGGTCGGCAAGGACGTGTTCCGGTTCGTGATGCTGACCCGGCGCAACGACCAGGCGCTCGACTTCGACTTCGCCAAGGTGGTCGAGCAGTCGAAGGACAACCCGGTCTTTTATGTGCAGTACGCCCATGCGCGCGCCTCGTCTGTGCTGCGCCATGCGCACGAGCATTTCTCGCGCGAGCAGCTTGCATCGGCGGCCTTGGCCGAGGCGCCGCTCGATCGCCTTGCCGAGCGCGACGAGATCGCGCTCATCCGTCAGCTCGCCAACTGGCCCCGCATCGTCGAAAGCGCCGCCGAGACGCACGAGCCGCATCGCATCGCGTTCTATCTTCATGATCTCGCCGCCGAATTTCACGGGCTCTGGACCAAGGGCAAGGACGATGCGAGCTTGCGCTTCATCCTGAGCGACGCGCCGGAGCTCACCCTGGCGCGGCTTGCGTTGGTCCAAGGCGTGGCCTTCGTGATCGCATCCGGCCTTCAAGTGTTCGGCGTCGAGCCGGTCGAGGAGATGAGGGGATGACTGCACGCACCGAGTATGATCCTGACGATCTCGAGCCGCGACGTCGCTATGGGCGCATTGCGCTGCTCGTCGCGTGCTTGGTGGCCGGGATTTCCGCGGCAGGCCTCTGGGGGGTGTGGCGGCTCGCCGGCCACAACGGCGGCAACGCCGTGCCGATCATCCGCGCCGACGATCGGCCGGTGAAGGTGCCGCCCGCCAATCCCGGGGGCATGAAGGTTCCGGACCAGGATCTCTACGTCCTCAATCAGCAACAGCCCAAGGATTCGAAGGTCGAGCAGCTTCTGCCGCCGCCCGAGACGCCGCTGCCGCGCCCGGTACCGCCGCCTGCGCCAGCCGTGCCTGCGGCGCCGCCCGAGTCCGTGGCAGCGCCGGCGGCAAATCCGGTGCTCCCGCCCAGCCCCGCACCGTCGGTCTCTTCCGTCGGCGCGTCGGCGCCCGCGGTTGCAGCGGTGACACCCCCACCTGCGCCGGCCGTAGCGGCGCCTCCACCCGCGGCTTCGCCCGCGCCGGCACCGCTTGCGAGCACCGACGCGCCGATCGTCGCGCCGGCGGCGGCACCGGCCGCCGTGATGCCCGCCGCGCCGCCGCTCGCCATGAAGGAGGGATCGGCCGCCGCCACGCGCGGCTATCGCCTGCAGGTTGGCGCGGTGCGGTCACCCGAAGTGGCACAGCATGAATGGGCACGGCTGAAGCACGCGCAGTCGGACATACTCGGCTCGCTCGAGGTGCGCACGGTTCGCGTCGATCTGGCTGGCCGCGGCGTCTTCTATCGTATCGAGGCTGGGCCCATTGCCGAGGCCTCGGTCGCGCAACGGGACTGCGATACACTGAAGCAGCGAAAGGTCGGGTGTATCCTTGTCAGGCCGTGAGCCGCTCGCCGCGATCTTCGGTGTCGCGGGGCCGGTCCTCACCGATGCCGAGCGCGGCTTCTTCAACGATGCGGATCCGCTCGGCTTCATTCTCTTCAAACGGAACTGCGAATCGCCGCCGCAGGTGCGGCAACTGATCATCGAGCTCCGTGACAGCGTCGGACGCGGCTCGGCGCCGGTGCTGATCGATCAGGAAGGCGGCCACGTCGCGCGGCTCGGGCCGCCGCATTGGCGCAGCTATCCGGCGGCGCGCGACATCGCCGCGCTGGGCGGAGCGAGGGCCGAAGAGGCGGCGAGACTCGGCGCCCGTCTCATCGCCGACGATCTGGTCTGGCTCGGCATCACGGTCGACTGCATGCCCGTCCTCGATGTGCCGGCGCCGGGTTCCGATCCGGTGATCGGCGATCGCGCCTATGGGGACTCGTCGACGTCGGTGGTCCAGTTGGGTCGCGAGGTGTGCGACGGGCTGCTCGAAGGTGGCGTGCTGCCGGTCCTGAAGCACATTCCGGGTCACGGCCGCGCGACTGTCGACAGCCATCTTGCCCTGCCGCGGGTCACGGCCGATCTCGCCACTCTCGAATTAAGCGATTTCCTACCGTTTCGAGCGCTTAACTGGATGCCATGGGCGATGACCGCGCACATCCTCTATACCGCGATCGACGAGAATTTACCGGCGACCCTGTCGCCACGGCTGATCGGCGAGGTCATCCGCGGTACGATCGGCTTCGATGGGTTGCTTCTGTCCGACGATCTGTCGATGGGGGCTTTGCCGGGCGATCTGGGCGCGCGCGCCGCGGGCGCGCTTGCGGCGGGCTGCGACGTGGTGCTGCACTGTAATGGCGACGGCGCCGAGATGATGGCGGTGGCACGGTCCTCGCGTCCGCTCTCTGCCGAGGCGCAGCGTCGGGTCGAGGCCGGCGATGCGTGCCGGCGCGAGAGCGCGGTGCCGTTCGACCGCCGTCGCGCGGAAGCACGATTCGCCGCGCTGTTGGCCGGGGAGGGGTGATGTTCGACCTTCCGCGCCTCATTCAGGAAATCTCGGTGATGGCGCTGCCGGTCATCTTCGCCATCACGTTGCACGAGGCGGCGCACGGGATCGTGGCCTATCGTTGCGGCGATGATTCGGCCTATCGCATGGGCCGCGTCACCTTCAATCCGCTGCGCCATATCGACGGGATCGGCACCATCCTTCTGCCGCTCGCCTTGTTCCTGCTTTCATCCGGACATTTCTTATTCGGTTACGCGAAGCCGGTTCCGGTGGCGTTCGCCAAATTGAGACGGCCCCGTCGCGACATGGTTCTGGTGGCGGCCGCGGGACCGGCGACCAACGTGATTCTCGCGATTCTCTCGACGGCGATGCTGCCTCTCGTGCCGCACGCGCCCGCGGTCATGAGCGAGTGGCTCAAGGGCAATCTTTACGCCTCGATCTTCATCAACGTGATCCTCGCCGTCTTCAACATGATCCCGTTGCCGCCGCTCGATGGCGGCCGGGTCGCGGTCGGGCTGTTGCCGGAAGCGCTGGCGGTTCCGCTGGCGCGGACCGAGCGGTTCGGCATCCTGATCCTCATCGCGGTGATCGCGCTGGTGCCGCTGATCGGCGAGAAGACCGGCTACGATCTCAATTTGGTGGCTTACGTGATGGATCGACCGGTAAGCTGGCTCTTGAGCGCCATCCAATGGGCGACCGGCGTGAGCTATGACTGACACCGAGACATTCGAGGAGTCGCGCCGACCCGCGGAGACGGCCGATCTGGTCGTCGATCTCGAGGGATTCGAAGGCCCGATCGACATGCTCCTGGCGCTGGCGCGCGAGCAGAAGGTCGATCTGACGCGCATCTCGATCCTGAAGCTCGCGGACCAATACCTCGCCTATATCGCCGCGGCACGCCGGCTGAAGCTCGAGATCGCGGCCGATTATCTCGTGATGGCGGCGTGGCTTGCCTATCTCAAGTCGCGTCTCCTTCTGCCGCAGCCGCCGGCACCCGACGAACCCTCTGGCGCCGACATGGCGGCGGCGCTTTCGCATCAGCTGTTGCGGCTCGAGGCGATGCAGCAGGCCGGCGCGCGCCTCATGGCGCGCCCGCAACTGGGCCGCGACGTGTTTCGGCGCGGCGCGCCCGAGGGCCTGCCGCGCGTCCTCGTGCCGGTGTGGGACGTCTCGCTCTATGACCTGCTGCGGGCCTATGGCGAGGGTCGTCAGCGCAAGGAAGGCGCCGTCCTCCATATCGAGGCGCCGGAGCTCTACTCGATGGACGACGCGCTACAGCGCCTGGCGCGGATTTTGGGGCGGGTGCCCGATTGGCGCAGCCTCATGAGCTTTCTGCCGCCGGTCCTGGGCGGCGGCCTCGTGCTCCGCGCCGCGATCGCCGCGACCTTTGCCGCCAGTCTCGAGCTCGCGCGCTCCGGCAAGGTGCAGCTTCGCCAGGATTCGCAGTTCGGTCCCATCTATCTCCGCAGCCTTCCCGAGAGCCCATGACGCCCGAGATCGATCCCCAGTCCGACAATCTGCGCCTCGTCGAAGCGCTGCTGTTCGCGTCCGCGGCACCACTCGACGAAGCGAGCCTCAGCGAGCGCCTGCCGGAGGGCGCCGATGTCGGCGCGCTTATCGCCGAGCTTGAAGAGGCGTATCGGGCCCGCGGCGTCAATCTGGTGCGCGTGGCCAATGGCTGGACGCTCCGGACCGCGCCGGACCTGGCGCCCCGCCTCAAGCTCGAGCGCAAGGTCTCGCGCAAGCTGTCGCGTGCGGCGGTCGAGACCTTGGCGATTGTGGCCTATCACCAGCCCGTGACCCGCGCCGAAATCGAGGATATTCGTGGCGTCGTGATCAGCAAGGGCACGCTCGATGCGCTCGCCGAGGCGGGCTGGATCATGCCCAAGGGCCGCAAGCAGACGGTCGGCCGCCCGATGACCTGGGTCACCACCGATGATTTCCTTCTGCATTTCGGGCTCGGCGATCTCGCCGATCTTCCGGGCATGGACGAGCTGCGCGCGGCAGGCCTGATCGGCCCGCGCCCGGTCACCGTCCTGACCGAGACCGCCCTCCCTGAAGCCGAGCCGCCGGTCGAAGAGGAAACCGACGACGAGGACGAGAATATCGAGGCTTGATCAGGGCTTGCAGCGGCGTCCTTTGCCGCACCGGGCCGCGTTGCGGCGCCTCTCCCCATCTGCCATGATCCGCGCCGAGTCGGAGGCAGATGGCGACGCGATAGGGTGTGATGTTTGATTTCTCATGGTCCGAGCTCGCTGTCATCGCGGCGGTGGCGCTCGTCGTCATTGGGCCCAAGGACCTGCCGCGGGTGATGCGCATGGCGGGATTCTGGATGCGCAAAGCGCGCCGGGTGGCCCAGGAGTTCCAGTCGAGCCTCGATCAGATGGTGCGGGAGTCGGAGCTCGAAGAGGTCCGCAAGCAGGTCGAAAAAGCGTCGCGCTTCAACATCGAGGCGGAGATCAAGAGGCATATCGATCCGGGCGGAGAGATCCACGGGGCGCTTCAGGACCCGGTCCTCCGCGATCCTATGCACACGCTGCCGCCGCCAGCGTCCGAACCAATCCCGCCGGGCACTGTTGAACGACCGGCCGAGCCGGTGCGCGACGCGCCGCCCGCACCGGCGCCCACGACGCCGGCATCGCACGACGCATGATGCGCCATGGCGGAACGCGAAGACGAGCTCGAAGAAGGCAAGATGCCGCTGCTCGATCATCTGATCGAGCTGAGGAAACGCCTCGTCTATTCGGCAATCGCCTTTATCATCATGTTCGGTCCGTCATGGTATTTCGCCAAGCCGATCTATAATTTCCTGGCGGAACCGCTTTATCGCGCGATCGGCAACGAGCCGGGCCGGCATCTCATCTACACCGACCTTACCGAGGCGTTCCTGACCGACCTACGAGTCGCATTCTGGACCGCGTTCTGTCTCGCCTTTCCGGTGATCGCGACGCAGATCTGGCTGTTCGTCGCGCCCGGCCTTTATCGTAACGAGCGGCGGGCATTCCTTCCCTATCTCCTGGCGACGCCGCTTCTCTTCATCATGGGCGGCGCGCTCGTCTATTTCGTCATTTTTCCCGTCGCGTGGAAATTCTTTCTGAGCTTCGAGACGCCAGGCGGCAACGGCACCTTGCCGATCGAGCTCGAGCCAAAGGTCAGCGAATATCTGACGCTCGTCATGCGCCTCATGCTGGCCTTCGGGATCGCGTTTCAGCTTCCCGTGATGCTGACCTTGATGGCCCGGGTCGGGCTCGTCTCCTCCGAGCAGCTCGCGTCCAAGCGACGATACGCGATAGTCGGCGTGTTCGTCGCGGCGGCGGTGCTCACGCCGCCCGACGTCTTCAGCATGCTGTCGCTCGCCGTGCCCCTGCTTGCGCTTTACGAAATCTCGATCTGGTGTGCCAAACTGGTCGAGAAGCAGCGCGCCGAGCGCGATGCCGCTGGCGACACCTAGCGCGACGGCAATGGACGCCGGCATTTGCCACAGATATAACCCGCACTCTCATGCTCGACATCCGCTGGATTCGCGAGAACCCTGACGCATTCGATCGCGGGCTCGCGCGCCGCGGGTTGGTGCCGCACGCGGCTTCCGTCCTCGAGCTCGATCGCGCGTGGCGGTCGGCGCAAACCCGCGCCGAGCAGCTCCAGGCCGAACGCAACCGCATTGCGAAGGAGATCGGCGCTGCCAAGGCCAAAGGCGGCGACGCGGGCGAGCTCATGCGGCGGGTCGCCCAAAGCAAGGACGAGGAGGCGCGGCTCGAGACCGAGGCGGCGCGCCTGCGCGGAGCCGTCGACGCGGCGCTGGCGCCCATACCCAATCTTCCGGCAGACGATGTTCCTGACGGCGTTGACGAGACCGGCAACCGCCTCGTGCGCCAGCACGGCACGCCGCCGCAATTCGCCTTTCCGGCGAAGGATCACGTCGCGATCGGCGAGGCGCTGGGCACAATGGATTTCGCCCGCGCCGGCAAATTATCGGGAGCGCGCTTTGTCGTGCTGAGCGGCGCGCTTGCGAGGCTCGAGCGCGCGCTCGCCGCCTTCATGCTCGATCTGCACACGCGCGAGTTCGGCTATACCGAGGTGGCTCCGCCCCTGCTGGTGCGGGACGAGACGGCTTTCGGCACCGGGCAGCTTCCGAAATTCGCCGACGACCTCTTCCGCACCACGACGGGATTGTGGCTCGTTCCGACCGCCGAAGTGCCTCTCACCAACCTTGTCGCCGACACGATGCTGGACGAGGCGGCATTACCGCTGCGCTTCACCGCGGGAACGCCGTGCTTCCGCTCCGAGGCGGGCGCGGCGGGCAAGGACACGCGCGGCATGATCCGCCAGCATCAGTTCAACAAGGTGGAGCTTGTGTCGATCGCGCATCCGGACCGCTCCGAGGACGAGCATGAGCGCATGACCCAATGCGCCGAAGAGGTGCTGAAGCGTCTGGGGCTTGCCTATCGCGTCATGCTCCTGTGCGCGGGCGACATGGGGGCCGCGGCGCGCAAGACCTATGACCTCGAAGTCTGGCTTCCGGGTCAGAACGCCTATCGCGAGATTTCAAGCTGCTCGAACTGCGGCGATTATCAGGCGCGCCGGATGTCGGCGCGCTTCCGGCCCAAGGAAGGCAAGGGCGCGCGTCTCGTCCACACGCTGAACGGTTCCGGCCTCGCGGTCGGGCGCACCCTCATCGCCGTGCTGGAGAATTATCAGCGCCGCAATGGCAGCGTCGAGGTGCCCGAGGCGCTTCGCCCTTACATGAACGGGCTCGAAGTGATCGGCAGCGATGCCTGATCGGCCGCTCGACCTTGCCCATGCGCGCATCCTCATCTCCAACGACGACGGCATCGAATCGCCGGGGCTGAAGCTTCTCGCCAAGGTGGCAAAGACCCTGTCGAGCGACGTTTGGGTGGTGGCGCCCGAGTTGGAGCAGAGCGGGGCAAGCCATTCCCTCACGCTCTATCGGCCATTGCGGGCCCGCCGGCTGGGGCCGAGGCGTTTCGCGGTCGACGGCACGCCCACCGATTGCGTGCTGCTGGCCGTCAATGTTCTGTTGAAGGACAAGCGGCCAGGCCTGATCCTGTCGGGCATCAATGCCGGCAGCAATCTCGGCGAGGACGTGACCTATTCGGGGACGGTCGCCGCGGCGATGGAAGGGACGATCCTCAACGTGCCGTCGATCGCGATGAGTCAGCATGTGGTGGAGGATGAGCCGATACGCTGGGCCACGGCCGCCGCGCATGCCGCCAAGGTGATCCGCCGCCTGACCGCGTTGCCGTGGCCGCGCCTGACCCTGATCAACGTCAATTTCCCGAACGTGCCGCCTGATAAAGTGACGGGCATCGCGGCCACGAAGCAGGGGCGGCGCAAGGCCGCCGACAATCTGGTTCGGCGCATCGACCCGCGGGGCAGGCCGTATTACTGGATCGGACCGATGAGCGAGGAAGACCCCGGCATCGTCGAGACGGCCGGCCCCGGCACCGATTTCGCCGCGATCGCCAAGGGCAAGGTGACGGTGACGCCGATATCGCTCGATCTCACCAACGCCGCGGCGCTTACCGTATTGAAGCGCGCGTTCCCATGACCGATCTCGCCGAGAAAATGGCGCGCCTGATCATGGAGCTGCGAGGCGAAGGGGTCCGCGATCTCGGCATCCTCGCGGCGGTCGAGCGCGTGCCGCGCGAGCTGTTCGTGCCGCCGGCATTTGCCGAGCAGGCTTATGACAATGTGGCGCTGCCGATCGGACATGGTCAGACCATCAGCCAGCCGCTGGTCGTGGCGCTCATGACCCAGGCGCTCGATCTCGGCGACCGGCACAAGGTGCTCGAGATCGGCACCGGCTCGGGATACCAGGCGGCGGTGCTGGCGCGGCTGTGCCGCCGGGTGTTCACGATCGAGCGCCACCGGGCGCTTCTGGGCGAGGCCGAAAAGCGCTTTGCCTCGCTGCGCCTCACCAATATCACGACCCGTTTCGGCGATGGCAGCAAAGGCTGGCCGGAGCAGGCCCCGTTCGACCGCATCATCGTCACGGCCGCGGCGCCCGACGTGCCGGGCCACCTGCTTGAAAGCCTCGTCCCGGGCGGCATCCTGGTGGCGCCGGTCGGCGAGGAACGGCGCGAACAGCAGCTCCTGCGGGTCCGCCGCACCGACGCGAGCTTCGAGATCGACGATCTGGGCCCGGTGCGGTTTGTCCCGCTGGTCGAGGGGCTGCCGCGCGCGCCCAAAGGCGGCGAGAACCGCCGCTGACGTTCCGGCTCCCAGTGCTGGAGTGACGCAAACGGAGAACATGTTGAGAAGAGCCTCTGCGTCCGTTCTGGCGATTGTGGCCGTTCTCGCCTCGGGCCTGTCCGCGCGCGCGGGCGGCGGCAGCTTCACCACCGACGACGAGCAGGACATGCTGAATAGCGGGCCGCCTTTCTTCGGCTATGTGC
>DATJLY010000343.1:0-2592 GCA_035509095.1 Allostellaceae bacterium
ATGAATGACGCGCCCTTCGACTACGCTTCGCTCCGCTCAGGGTGAGGACCGAACTCAAAAGTTCCTCATCCTGAGCGAAGTCGAAGGACGCACGATCTATCGCAGCCGCGGAAACAGCGTCAGCGCGTTGCCGCGGTTGACGGCGGCCAGCTCTTTCTCGGTGAAGCCGAATTTGTCGATGAATGACGCGCCCTTCGACTACGCTCCGCTCCGCTCAGGGTGAGGACCGAACGCAAATGTTCCTCATCCTGAGCGAAGTCGAAGGACGCGCCATCTATCGCAGCCGCGGAAACAGCGTCAGCGCGTTGCCGCGGTTGATGGCGGCCAGCTCTTCCTCGGTGAAGCCGAATTTGTCGACATTGTTGGCGGTGGCGGCGATCGGCACATAGGGATTGTCGGTGCCGAACAGGATCTGCGACAGCGGCACCAGCGCGCGCAAGGCCGCCATGTTGGGCGGGTTCGCGGCGCTTGCCGTGTCATAGAACAGCCGCTTCAGCTCGTGGAGGACGCCGTTCGGGATGTTGGCCTTCAGCTCCGGGCGGTTGCCGAGGCCCGAGATCCGGTGGGCGATCGGCATCACCGTGCCGCCGCCATGGCAGAAGATGAAGCGGATGTCCGGATAGCGCGCGAACGTGCCGTTGACGAGGAAGCTCGTGATCGCGCGCGTCGTGTCGAAGACATATTCGGTCGTGGCCGGATGAACGCCCGGAATGAGGCCGACGCAGCAGGTCGGCACGGTCGGATGCACGAACACCACCGCCTTGCGCCGGTTGATCTCCTTGAACACGTCGTCGAAGGCGGGATCGCCCGGCCAACGGTCGAGATAGCTCGTGAGGATGCCGACGCCATCGGCCTTGAGCTGATCGAGCGCATACTCGATCTCCTTCAAGGAGCCGTCGCGGTCCGGCAGCGGCGTCGCCGCGAAGAAGCCGAAGCGGCTCGGATAGTTCCGCGTCATCTCGGCCATGAACTCGTTGCATTCGCGGGCGAGGATGCGCGCGTCGGCGTCGTTGCCCCACCAGATGCCGGGCGTCGAGATCGACGCGATGCCGGTGGCGATGCCGAATTTGTCCATCTGCTCGACCGCCTGCTCGGGCGTCCATTCGAACAGGAACGCGCGGTCATCCATGCTCGAATGCGCGACAAGGCGCTCGCGCGCCTTGACCTTGAAGGTGGGCGGCAGGACATGGTGGTGGACGTCGATCCGTCGCGGATTGGCTTCGGGCATCAGGGCCTCCTTCACGCGGTCTTGAGGCGCGGCAGCAGCGCCAGTGCGTTCTCGCGGTCGATCGCAAGACGCATCGTCTCGGACATCGGATATTTCGCAAGCTCGTCCACCACATGGTCCGGCGGGATGAAGGGATAGTCCGAGCCGAACAGGATGTGCGCCGGATCATAAAACGCGAACATCGCCGCGAGCTGCGGCACGCTCGCCGCGGACGCGGTGTCGCAGTAGAGCCGCTGCATCTCAACCTTGACGCCGCGCGGGTTGCGCGCCGCGTATTCCTTGTTGCGGCCCACCACCTCGTTGATGCGGCCGGCAAGGAACGGCAAGGTGCCGCCGCCATGGGAGAAGATGATCCTCACCTCGGGGCATTTGGCGAGCGTGCCCGAGACGAGAAGGCTGGTGATCGTGCGCGTGGTGTCGAGCGGAAACTCGATCGCCTGGGGCATGAGGCCGGGGATGAGGCCGGTGCAGGCCTGATGCATGGTCGGATGGACATAGATGAGGCACTTGCGCCGGTTGAGCTCGGCCCACACCGGCGCGAAGGCGGCATCGCCCAGCGACTTGCCGTCATAGTTCGACAGAAGCCCGATCCCGTCGGCCTTCAAGGTGTCGAGCGCGTATTCGATCTCCTTCAGCGCGCCGTCGGGATCGGGCGGCGCGATCGTCGCGAAGATGCCGAAGCGGCCGGGATATTGGCGCTGCGCCTCGGCCGCCGCCTCGTTCCATTCGCGCGAGAGCCGGCGCGCGGCCGCCACGTCGCCGAACCAGGGCCCGGGCGTCGAGACCGATCCGATCGCGACGGCGATGCCGTTCTTGTCCATCACCTCGATCGCCTGCGCGGGCGTCCATTTGAGGAGCCGGTCGCCGATATTGTGCGCGACGTTCGGAATGCGCTCGTGCTCTTCGTGCATGTAGCGCTGCGGCAGGAAATGGTGATGGATGTCGATGCGGTGGTTCGCCATGGATACCTCCCTTACGCGGATTTGAGCCGCGGCAGCAGCGCCAGCGCGTTGCCGCGGTCGATCGCGGCCAAGGCCGCCGGCGAGAAATGGAACTGGTCGAGACCCTCGATCGTCTCTTTCGGGTCGAGGATGTAGGGATAATCGGTGCCGAAGAGGATGTGGCCGGGCGCATAGAAATCCACCATCGCGGCAAGCTGCGGCTTGCTGGCCGCCGACGCCGTGTCGCAATAGACGCCTTTCAGCAGCGCCGCCTTGTCGGGGCCGCGGCTCATGCGCGCGGCGAGGAACGGCAAGACGCCGCCGCCATGCGAGAAGATCCAGCGTATCTCCTTGAGCTTCGCGAGCGTGCCCGAGACCAGCAGGCTCTCGATATTGCGGGTCGTGTCCATCGGATATTCGATG
>DATJLY010000344.1:0-10743 GCA_035509095.1 Allostellaceae bacterium
TTGCCGAGCGTCAGGCCGAAGCCGCGCTCGAGCGGGTCCGCGACCACGGTCGCGACCCGCTTGGGGTCGTCTCCCGGCTCCACCGAGAGCTGCTTCGGTTTGATGAGAGCTTGCCAATTTTTCTGAATCACCGGCCGATCCTCATATGCTCTGACCCGACGTTGCCCGGCGAAGACCGCGCAGCCCAACGGGCGGTGCGCCGGCGCTCAGGCCGGCCTCCGCCCCTGCTGTTGCTGCTCGCGCGGCCCCGGACCGTCGCGAAATCCTGTTACACCCGCCGCCGCTTCGGCGGCCGACATCCGTTATGCGGGATTGACGTCACGTCGCGGATCGACGTGACGGTGAATCCCACCGTCTGCAGCGCGCGAAGCGCCGATTCCCGTCCCGAACCCGGACCCTTCACCTCGATCTCGAGGGTCCGCATGCCGTGCTCCATCGCCTTGCGGCCGGCGTCCTCGGCAGCGACCTGGGCAGCGTAAGGCGTCGACTTGCGCGAGCCCTTGAAGCCCATGGTGCCGGCGGACGACCAGGCGATCGTGTTGCCCTGCGCGTCGGTAATGGTGATCATCGTGTTGTTGAAGGTGGCGTTCACATGCGCCACCCCCGAGGTGATGTTCTTGCGCTCGCGCCGGCGCAGGCGCGGGGCCGCGCCGCCAGTGGTGGCGGCGGTCGAAGCGGCGGGCGCGGCGGCGGCGGCAGGCTTGGTCGCCATATCCTATGAACCCTCGTCCCTCTACGATTATTTCTTGACCGCCGGCTTCTTGCCGGCGATCGGTCGCGCCGGACCCTTGCGGGTGCGCGCGTTGGTGTGGGTGCGCTGGCCGCGCACCGGCAGGCCCTTGCGGTGCCGCAACCCGCGGTAGCAGCCGAGATCCATCAGGCGCTTGATGTTCATCGCCACGGTCCGGCGGAGGTCGCCCTCCACCTGATAGTCGCGGTCGATGAGCTCGCGGATGCGCAGCACCTCGTCGTCGGTCAGCTCATGCACCCGTCGCTGCGCATCGATGCCCAGCGTGGCGCAGATCTTCTCGGCGGAGGTGCGGCCGATGCCGTGGATGTACATGAGTCCGATCGGGACTCGCTTTTGGCTCGGAATGTTGACGCCAGCGATACGCGCCACGGGCGCTTCTCCTCAACAGCTCTCGGATTTCAGGCAATGGCCGGGTTTGCGGCACGGGTGGCCAAGGGCGCGCATTATAGGAATAAAAGTACGGGAGTCAACCATTGGCGCCTCCGGCCTTACCCCTAAGGACCGCGTCAATTTGCCGTGCGACCTCGTCGATCTCGGCCATGCCGTCGACCCGCCGGAGGATGCCCCTGGCCTGGTAGTAGGGCAGGATCGGCGCGGTTTGCGCCCGGTAGGCGGCGAGCCGGGTCTTCACGGTCTCGGCATTATCATCCTTGCGGCGGATCAGGTTGGTGCTGCCGCAGACGTCGCAGACCCCCTCCACCTTGGGCCGCTTGTAGCGGTCGTGGTAGCTGGCGCCGCAATGGGCGCAGGAGAAGCGGCCGGAGATGCGGTCGATGAGGGCCGCCTCGTCGACCGCCAGCTCGATGACATAGTCGAGCCTCATGCCCTTTCGGGTCAGCATGGCATCGAGGGCCTCGGCCTGCGGCACGGTGCGCGGGAAACCGTCGAGAATGAAGCCACGGACGCAATCGGGGAGCCCGATGCGCTTCTCGATCATCGCCACCATGATGTCGTCGGAGACCAGCTTGCCGGCGTCCATGATCGCCTGCACCTGGCGGCCGAGGTCGCTGCCGGAGGCGCGCTCGGCGCGCAGCATGTCGCCGGTCGAGAGCTGCACCATTCGGTGCGCCTCCTCGATCCGCTTGGCCTGGGTCCCCTTGCCGGCACCGGGTGGTCCCAGCAGGATGATGTTCACCCGCGTCTCCCCCGCAGCTTGGACTTCTTGATCAGTCCTTCATACTGATGCGCCAGCAGATGCGAGTGAATCTGCGCCACCGTATCCATGGTGACGCTCACCACGATCAGCAGGCTGGTGCCGCCGAAATAGAACGGCACGTTGAACTCGGAGATCAGGTATTCCGGCAGCAGGCAGACCGCGGCCAGATAGAGCGCGCCCACCACAGTGAGCCGCGTCAGCACGTAGTCGAGATAGTCGGCGGTCTGCTTGCCCGGCCGGATGCCCGGCACGAAGCCGCCATACTTGCGGAGATTGTCCGCAGTCTCGGTCGGGTTGAAGACGATCGCGGTATAGAAGAAGCAGAAGAAGATGATCAGGAACGCGTAGATCGCCATGTAGACGACGCTGCCGCGATGCAGATAGGCGGCGATATCCGCGACGATGCCGGTGCCCTGGGCGTTGAAGCTCGCTACCGTCGCCGGCAGCAGCAGCAGCGAGGACGCGAAGATCGGCGGGATCACGCCGGAGCTGTTGAGCTTGAGCGGCAGGTGCGAGGCCTCGCCGCCGAACATCTTGTTGCCGACCTGACGCTTCGGATACTGCACCAGGATGCGGCGCTGGGCGCGCTCCATGAAGACGATGAAGGCGATGACGGCGACCGCCAGCAGGATGAAGAAGACGATGGTGATGCCGGAAATGGCTCCGGTGCGGCCCAACTCCAGGAGCTGCGCCATGGCGCTCGGCATGCGCGCGACGATGCCGGTGAAGATGATGAGCGAGATGCCGTTGCCGACGCCGCGCGCGGTGATCTGCTCGCCGAGCCACATCAGGAACACGGTGCCGCCGGTGAGCGTGATCATCGTGGTGATGCGGAAGAACATGCCGGGATCGATGACCGGCGATCCGATCGAGCCGCCGGAGCTCTCCAGCCCGACGGCGATGCCGTAGGCCTGCACGGCGGCGAGCCCCACGGTGCCGTAGCGCGTGTACTGGTTGAGCTTCTTGCGGCCGGCCTCGCCCTCCTTCTTCAGCGCCTCGAGGGTGGGCGACACCGCGGTCATCAGCTGCACGATGATCGAGGCCGAGATGTACGGCATGATCGTCAGCGCGAAGATCGTCATGCGCCCGAGCGCGCCGCCCGAGAACATGTCGAACATGTCCAGGATGCCGCCGGAGTTGGACTTGAAGATCTGCGCCAGGATGCTGGGATCGATGCCGGGCATCGGGATGTAGGTCCCGAGCCGGTAGATCACCAGCGCGCCCAGGGTGAACCAGATGCGCTTCTTGAGCTCGGTCGCCTTGGCGAAGGCGCCGAGATTGAGGCTGGAGGCGAGCTGTTCGGCGGCTGAGGCCATCTACTCCATCCCTGGGCCGGGGCGGCCCGCTTCGATCATGCCTTGGCGGACTCCGCCGCTGGCTTCGCCTTGGGCTTCGCCACCGGCTTCACCACCACCTTGCCCCCGAGCTTCTCCACCGCCTCGACCGCGGCTTTGGAGGCGCCCGCCACCTCCAGCGTGAGCGGCACCTTGAGCTCGCCCTTGGCGAGCAGCCGCACGCCATCCCCCGAGCGCCGCAGGATCCCCGCCGCCACCAGCGCCGGAGCGTCCACCGTCGCATCCTTCTTCAGCTTGCCGGCCTCCACCGCCTGCTGCAAGCGGCCGAGGTTGACGATGTGGAAGTCGAGCTGGAACGCGGTGCGGCGGAAGCCGCGCTTCGGCATCCGGCGGTGGAGCGGGGTCTGGCCGCCCTCGAAACCGTTGAGCGCGACGCCGGTGCGCGCGGTCTGGCCCTTGCCGCCGCGGGCGCTGGTCTTGCCCTTGCCGGAGCCGATGCCGCGGCCGACCCGCTTGTACTTGTAGTGCGCGCCCTTGTTGTCGCGGATCTCGTTGAGCTTCATTGTCATCACCATCGTTCCGCCCGTCGCCGGGCATCCACTCGCCGCCGGCGCGCAGAGCGCCTGCGATCTAGACCGGGTCGATCCGGATCAGATGCTTCACCGCCTCGATCATGCCCCGCACCGAGGGGGTATCCTCGAGCACGCGGGTGCGGTTCATCTTGTTGAGGCCGAGCCCCTTCAGCGTCGCCCGCTGATAGGCGTAGCGGCCGGCCGGGCTCTTGACCTGCGTCACCCTGACCGCCTTCTCTGGCGCCTTCTTGGGTGCCGCGGCCGGCGCGGGCTTCGCCTTCGGCTGAGCCGCGGGCGCCTTCGCCGCGACGGCGGCCTCGGGCTTCTTGGCCGCCGGCTTCCGGGGCGCCGCCCTCTTCTTGGCCTCGCCCGCCGGCTTCTTTTCCTTCTCCGCCATCGCCCTTACTCCCTGAGCTCGCCGGTCTCGCGGCCGCGCAGGATGTCGCTCACCTTCTTGCCGCGGCGCGTCGCCACCGACCGCGGGCTCGAGGAGCGCGTCAGCGCCGCGAAAGTCGCCTTGATCATGTTGTGCGGATTGGAGGTGCCGATCGACTTCGCCACCACGTCCTGCACGCCCAGCGCTTCGAAGATCGCGCGCATCGGGCCGCCGGCGATGATGCCGGTGCCCTGCGGCGCCGCCTTCAGCACCACCTCGCCGGCGCCGTAGCGGCCGATGATGTCGTGATGGAGAGTGCGGCCCTCGCGCAGCGGCACGCGCACCATGTTGCGCCGCGCCTGCTCGGTCGCCTTGCGGATCGCCTCCGGCACCTCGCGCGCCTTGCCGGCGCCGTAGCCGACACGGCCCTTGCTGTCGCCCACCACCACGATGGCGGCGAAGCCGAAGCGCCGGCCGCCCTTCACCACCTTGGCGACGCGGTTGATGCCGACCAGCTTCTCGACAAATTCGCTGTCCTCGCGATCGCCCCGATCGCGCGACTGGCGGTCGCCGCCGCCGTCGCGCCCGCGGCGCGGTCTCTGACTGCCTTCCTGCGGAGGTGCCATATCCGGACTTTCCTAGAAGTTGAGGCCGCCCTCGCGGGCGGCGTCGGCGAGGGCCTTCACCCGGCCGTGGAAGAGATAGCCGCCGCGGTCGAAGATCACCGCCTTGACGCCGGCGGCGAGCGCACGCTCCGCCACCAGCTTGCCGACCGCCTGGGCCGCCGCGATGTTGGCGCCGGTCTTGAGGCCCTCGCGGAGCGACTTGTCGACGGTCGAGGCGGCGGCGAGCGTCTTGCCGTTGGCGTCGTCGATGACTTGCGCATAGATGTGCATCGAGGAGCGGAACACCGAGAGCCGCGGGCGGTCGCCCGCCGCCTTCTCGATGCGATGCCGCACGCGCCCGCGCCGCCGCGTAAAGAGTTGTTTGGACTTGCTGGTCATCGCTGCGGCTCCCGTTACTTCTTCTTGCCTTCCTTGCGCCGGATCGTCTCCGTCTCGTACTTGATGCCCTTGCCCTTGTAGGGCTCGGGCTTGCGGAACGAGCGGACCTTCGCCGCCATCTCGCCAACCTGCTGGCGATCGGCGCCGGCGATCGTGACCGAGGTCGGCTTCTCGCAAGTGACCTTGATCCCTTCCGGGATCGGGAAATTGATCTCGTGGCTGAAGCCCAGCTGCAGGTTCAGCATCTTGCCCTGGACCGCGGCGCGGTAGCCGACGCCGTTGATCTCGAGCCCGACCTTATAACCCTCGGAAACGCCCTTCACCATGTTGTTGATGAGGGCGCGCGCGGTGCCCCACTGCATGCGGGCGCGCTTGGTCTCCACCTTGGGCGTGACAGTGACCTTGCCATCCTTGACGGCGGCGGTGACGTCGTGGCCGACCACCATCTTGAGCGTGCCGAGCTTGCCCTTGGCAGTGACGATCTGGCCCGCGACGTCGATGTTGACGCCCTGAGGGATAACGACGGGATGCTTGCCGACGCGTGACATGGCGGTTTCCTCAGAACACCCGGCAGAGGACCTCGCCGCCGACATTGGCGGCGCGGGCCTCGTTGTCCGACATGACGCCTCGCGGCGTCGACAGGATCGCGATGCCGAGCCCGTTGTAGATGCGGGGCAGATCGGCGATCCGCGAGTAGATGCGGCGGCCCGGCGTCGAGACGCGGTCGATCTCGCGGATCACCGGCTCGCCGTCGACGTATTTGAGCTCGATCGAGAGCTCGTTGACGCCCGGGCGGATGTTCTCGCGGGTGTAGCCGCGGATGTAGCCCTCGCGCTGCAGCACCTCGAGCACGTTGGCGCGGATCTTCGACGCTGGCGTCCGAACGACGGGCTTGTGGGCCCGCTGCGCGTTCCGAATCCGGCTCAGCATATCGCCGAGAGGATCACTCATCGACATACTCTCGTCTCCCTTACCAGCTCGACTTGACCATGCCGGGGATCTGACCGGCCGAGGCGAGGTCGCGCAGCGCGATGCGCGACAGCTTGAACTTGCGATAGTTGCCGCGCGGCCGGCCGCTCAGCTCGCAGCGGAGCCTGATCCGCGTCGGCGAGGAGTTGCGCGGCATCTCCGCCAGCTTGAGCCGGGCGGCGAAGCGGTCCTCCGCCGGCAGCGTCTCGTCGTTGGCGAGGGCCTTGAGGCGACGGCGCTTGGCGGCAAAGCGCTTGGCCAGCGCGGCGCGCTTGCGGTTCTTGTCGATTGCACTGGTTTTCGCCATGAGAGGGATCCCTCGCTTTGATCAGCTGGCGAACGGCATCTGGAAGCCGGCGAGCAGCGCCTTGGCTTCCTTGTCCGTCTTCGCCGTCGTCACGATGATGATGTCCATGCCGCGCGTCTGGTCGACCTGGTCGTAGTTGATCTCCGGGAACACCAGCTGCTCCTTGAGGCCGAGCGCATAGTTGCCGCGGCCGTCGAAACTCTTCGGCGAGACGCCGCGGAAATCGCGCACGCGCGGCAGGGCGATGTTCACCAGCCGGTCGAGGAACTCGTACATGCGCTGGCGGCGGAGCGTCACCTTGCAGCCGATCGGCAGGTTCTCGCGCAGCTTGAAGGTCGCGATCGACTTCTTGGCGCGCGTCACCACCGGCTTCTGGCCGGTGATCGCCGAGAGCTCGCGCACGGCGGCGTCGACTTTCTTGACGTCCTGCACGGCCTCGCCAACGCCCATGTTGATGACGATCTTGTCGAGCCGCGGCACCGCGTGGGAGTTCTCGTAGCCGAACTCCTTCATCAGCGCGGGCTTAACAACCTTGTCGTAGTGCTCTTTGAGACGGGTCATGGCTTTCTCGCTCATGCGTCGATGACCTCGCCGGACCGCTTGGCGACGCGGACCTTGCGACCGTCCTCGAGGGTCTTGTAGCCGATGCGGGTCGGCTTGCTGGTCTTGGGGTCGATGTAGGCGACGTTGGAGACGTGGATCGACGCCTCCTTCTCGACGATGCCGCCGGGGTTGCCCGCCGACGGCCGCGTGTGCCGCTTGATCATGTTGACGCCGTCGACGATGACGCGGTTCAGCGTCGGGAAGACGCGCTTCACCTCGCCGGACTTGCCGCGATCGCGACCGGTGATGACGACCACCTTGTCGCCCTTCTTGATCTTCAGCTTCGCCATGGCTCAGAGCACCTCGGGCGCCAGGGAGACGATCTTCATGAACTTGCGCGCGCGCAGCTCGCGGGTCACCGGGCCGAAGATGCGGGTGCCGATCGGCTCGCCCTGCTTGCTGATCAGCACCGCCGCGTTGCGGTCGAAGCGGATCGCGGTGCCGTCCGGACGGCGGATCTCCTTCGCCGTGCGCACGATGACCGCCTGGTGCACGTCGCCCTTCTTCACGCGGCCGCGCGGGATCGCCTCCTTGACCGAGACGACGATGACGTCGCCGACGGTGGCGTATTTCCGCTTCGAGCCGCCCAGCACCTTGATGCACTGGACGCGGCGCGCGCCGGAATTGTCGGCCACGTCGAGATTGGTCTGCATCTGGATCATGGGCCTACTCCTTCGCGGCTCCGGCGGATTCCGCCTTCTTGGCGCGCCGGCGCGGCTTCTGCTCGGAGGCGACCTTGGCCGCCACCGCCCTGCCCTGAGCCGAGATCGCCGCCGATTGCTGTCCCAGCGGCTGCTCGCCGAGCACGACCCAGCGCTTCGACTTGGAGATCGGCCGGCTTTCCTGGATGCGCACGACGTCGCCCACCTTGTAGGCGTTCGCCTCGTCATGCGCCGCGTACTTCTTGGAGCGCATGATGAACTTCTTGTAGACCGGGTGCATGACGCGGCGCTCGACGCGCACGACGACGGTCTTGCTCTGCACGTCGCTGACGACCACGCCCTGGAGAATTCGCTTCGGCATACCCTGATGACTCCTTAGGACGCGGCCCGCTGGCGCTCGCCCAGAATGGTCTTGATGCGCGCGATCGAGCGCCGCACCTCGCGCACCCGCGCGGTGTTCTCGAGCTGACCGCTCGCCTTCTGGAAGCGCAGGTTGAAGACTTCCTTGGCGAGCTGGTCGAGCTCGGCGGTGAGCTCGTCGCTGCTCTTGGCTCTGACGTCGCCGGCATTCATGGCGCTGCTCCCTCACCCAGCCGGCGCACCACCTTGGTGGCGATCGGCAGTTTCGCCGCCGCGAGCTCGAACGCTTCCTGGGCGATCTGCGCCGGCACGCCGTCCATCTCGAAGAGGATGCGGCCCGGCTTGACCCGGCAGACCCAGAACTCGGGATTGCCCTTGCCGGAGCCCATGCGCACCTCGGCGGGCTTCTGCGACACCGGCACGTCCGGGAAGATGCGGATCCAGATGCGGCCGACGCGGCGGATGTGGCGCGTGATCGCGCGGCGCGCCGCCTCGAGCTGGCGCGCGGTGACGCGGCCCGGCTCCAGCGCCTTGAGGCCGCAGTTGCCGAAGTTGAGGTCGGTACCGCCCTTGGCGACGCCGTGGATGCGGCCCTTGTGCGCCTTGCGGTACTTGGTGCGTGCGGGACTGAGCATGACGATCTACCTTCCGAACCTCTCCTCAGGCGCGCGCCGGCTGCGCATCTTGCGCGCGCTTGTCCTGCGCCATCGGGTCGTGCTGCATCACCTCGCCGCGGAACACCCAGACCTTGACGCCGCAGGTGCCGTAGGTGGTCTTGGCGGTGCCGTAGCCGAAATCGACGTCGGCGCGAAGCGTGTGGAGCGGCACGCGCCCCTCGCGATACCACTCGAGGCGCGCGATCTCGGCGCCGCCCAGGCGGCCCGAGCAGTTGATGCGGATGCCGAGCGCGCCCAGCCGCATCGCCGACTGCACCGCGCGCTTCATGGCGCGGCGGAACGCGACGCGGCGCTCGAGCTGCTGGGCGATGCTGTCGGCGATCAGCTTCGCCTCGATCTCGGGCTTTCTGATCTCGATGATGTTAAGGCTGACCTCGCTGTTGGTCATCTTGCCGAGATCGACGCGCAGCTTCTCGATGTCGGCGCCCTTCTTGCCGATGACGACGCCGGGGCGCGCGGAATGGATGGTGATGCGCGTCTTCTTGGCGGCGCGCTCGATGACGATTCGGCTGACGCCGGCCTGGCCGAGACGCTCGGTCAGGAACTTGCGCAGCTTCAGGTCCTCGTGCAGCAGGTTCCCGTAGTCGCGGCGGGAGAACCAGCGCGAGTCCCAGGTCCGGTTGATGCCGAGCCGGAGCCCGACCGGATTGACCTTCTGACCCATTAAGCCTTCTCCTCCTCGCGTTCCTGAACGATCACGGTCAGGTTGCTGAAGTGCTTGTCGATGTGGGCGACGCGACCGCGGCCACGGGTGTGGAAGCGGCTCAGCGCGAAGGCGCGGCCGACGCTGGCCTCCTTCACGTAGAGGCGGTCGACATCGAGCTGATGGTTGTTCTCGGCGTTGGCGATCGCCGCCTGCAGCACCTTCCTGACGTCGCGGGCGATCGCCTTGCGCGAGAAGGTGAGCTCGGCGAGCGCCGCCGAGGCACGCTTGCCGCGGATCGAGCCGGCGACCAGGTTGAGCTTCCGCGCGCTGACCTTGAGGCCGTAGAGGTAGGCCTTGGCCTCGGTCTCGGCGAGACGGCGGGGGGTGGCGGGCTTGCCCATGGGTCTACTCTTCCTTCTTGACCTTGCGGTCGGCCGAGTGGCCGTGGAAGTTCCGCGTCGGCGAGAACTCGCCGAGCTTGTGGCCGATCATGTTCTCGGTCACCAGCACCGGAATGAACTTGTGCCCGTTGTAGACGCCGAAGGTGAGACCGACGAATTGCGGGAAGATGGTCGAGCGCCGTGACCAGGTCTTGATCACCTCGTTGCGACCGGAGCCGCGCGCCTTCTCGGCCTTCTTCAAGAGATAGCCGTCGACGAACGGGCCTTTCCAGACTGAGCGTGCCACGTCTGATCTCCGTTACTTTGCGCGCCGGCGCCGCACGATATAGCGGTCGGTCGCCTTGTTGTGGCGGGTCTTGGTGCCCTTGGTGCCCTTGCCCCAGGGGGTGACCGGATGGCGGCCGCCCGAGGTACGGCCCTCGCCGCCGCCATGCGGATGGTCGATCGGGTTCATCGCGACGCCGCGCACCGAGGGGCGCTTGCCGAGCCAGCGGTTGCGGCCGGCCTTGCCGATGACGATGTTCTGCTCGTCGGGATTGGAGACCGCGCCGATCGTCGCCATGCACTCGCCGCGCACCATGCGCACCTCGCCGGAGGCGAGCCGCAGCAGCGCATAGCCGGCGTCGCGGCCGACCAGCTGGCAGTATGTCCCGGCGGAGCGCGCGAGCTGGCCACCCTTGCCCGGCTTCATCTCCACGTTGTGGATGATGGTGCCGACGGGGATGTTGCGCATCGGCATGGCGTTGCCGGGCTTCACGTCGACCTTGTCGCCCGCCACCACCTTGTCGCCGGCCTTCAGGCGCTGCGGCGCCAGGATATAGGCAAGCTCGCCGTCCGGATAAGTGATGAGCGCGATAAACGCGGTGCGGTTCGGGTCGTATTCGAGCCGCTCGACGGTCGCCGGCGCATCGTCCTTGACGCGCTTGAAGTCGACCACCCGATAGCGCTGTTTGTGTCCGCCGCC